>CAZDTI010000454.1:0-6940 GCA_964508085.1 uncultured Saprospiraceae bacterium
AGCCGCAAATGGTTTTATAAGACGCGGGGCTCTTTTTATGCGGGGTTTAACACATAGGCACATGAGACCACATAGCCCACTACTGCAAAAGTTCACATAGTAAAAATGCTTTCCTCCACAAGGTCGGAATGACAGCATTTTCTTACATAGTTCACAAAGAGAACTATTCAATCATATTTTTTTCCTTCGACAGAGCTAGGACAAGCTTTTTTCTAAACTTTCACAGTGTTGTAGCATAGAGAACGAAGAACTAATGTATTTTCGCACGTTTGCTCTGTATGAGGAATTCGCATAATACTACGAATGAATAGTTAAAGTTAACAGTTAATGTTTCAATAAATGACCGACCTTCCCATTCTTCTTTTCTATGGCTGGTGGCAACTCACTGTTTGCTTCTTTGCCTTTCTCGCACTAATGGCGATCTGGTATCATATTGGTCGAAGGCAAAATGATTTTGGTCAGGTCTGGTTAGGGCTTTCTATTTTATGTTGGTCTATGTCGGGCGGCTTAGAGGTTTGCTTTGCGCAAATGGCATTAAATGGAATGGTGGTTAATTCCGCTTTATTGGAAGGTGGCCGGAGCATTCTGTCTTTGCTCAATAGTTTATTCATCCTTTTGTCCTTACCTTGGTTTCGGTACATCCCAGGACTGTTGGCCTCATTCATAAAATCCAAACATTGGAATCTTATTGTTGGGTTGCCTTTTGTATTTTCTTTGTTACCTACTATAAGTAAAATGGTCAGTGGACAATCCCCACAATTGATGAGCGAGCTCGATGTTTACTATTCTGTTTTGACCTTGGCCATTCTAGGTTATGTATTATGGGAATCTTTCCAAAAACGGCGATTGAAGATGCTGGCTTATCTTTCTGCGATTTGCATTCTCCTTACCTTTGTGGCTCAGGTCTATAAACTAACAGAACTACAAATCAATCAGATCTTATTAGCGGCTATTTTTAAGTCTGCTTTAATTATGATCTTCTTTGCTTTAGCCTTAAGCTGGGTGAAAGACCTTTCGGAAGTTTTACAAGTAAACCCAAGCAACATTTTCCTCCAATTGGTTAAACAAAAAAACGAAAAAGGAAAGTTTGACCATCTCGTCCATGTAAAAGGCATCATTGATAACAATTTCCTTACATTACCCCTTAGTCCTACCCAATTCTCTTTACTTCATCTTTTCGCACAACGAAAAAAAATAGATTTGGATGGTTGGCTGGACATCAAACCAAAGTCAGAAAGCCGCTCTACCCGCAATTATGACATTAAAGATTACAACGAAATAAAACGTCTGTTGAATGGATTATTAGATGGATTATATGGCAAAGACGCCTGGACTAAAACGCAACATGAACAACCACTACGAGCGGCCTTATTCGAACTCTCTTCCAACAGGAAAGGAAAGGTACGGCTAACGGTACCTGAAGAGAACTTAATTATCAGAGGTGTTTAAAGGAACAAAGTAAATGGAGTTAGTACAGTGGATGAACTTGGCTTCGATTTCCTCACATTAGTGGGAAGCCCCATCCACCTCATCTACCCTATCTACCTCATCCACCCTTATTAATTAACCAACCAAGAGAAGACATCCACCAAACAAATAAATTCAAAATACAGATATACCAAAAGCGCCAATAAAGCGACTTTTAAGAACACCTTTCTCTTATCTTCTGGCTCTTCACTTTTATTTCCACTCATCTTTCGAAATTAAAATTTTGAATCCGATTCTTCCTGTACTGCTTGATATTCTATTCTTAAACTCACTTAGCTCTATTTAAGTTTATTAATCACTACAAACCAAAGCAGTTATATTCTTCCGTCTTCGTCACGCCCTTTCCCTTCCTCCTGATAAATTTAATCTGTTCTGACTCCCCCCTTCCAAAACCAAGCTAAAAATGACTTTTGTCTGTAAGCATTCTACCGACATTTCCAAACAAATACCGACCAATCCAACTCACTATCAACACTTTACGCAATTTTAATTCATCTTCTCAACATTTCAAAACGTAACGATGAATTTAAACAAAAGAATACCAACTCTCCTCCTGATTACTCCAATAGTAATGTTCGTTCCTATTTTCGCTCAAGCTCAACAAGGTTCAAAAGGTCTTGACAAACACATTAACGATGCATTCATGCCAGTAGCTGACGCCTGGGAAAACCTCGTCTTCACCAGCATCACAATTGGTAGTTTCAACATCCCTATTGTCCTTATTTTGTTAATTGGAGGTGCCTTGTTTTTCACCTTCTATTTTCGATTTTCGAATATTAGAAAAATGCCGCTGGCCATTCAGATCGTCCGTGGCAAATACGATCACCTGGAGAAGAAGAAAGAACGAACCGGCCCTCCGGCCGTTCACAAATTAGAAGGGGATATTATCAACACCATCAAAGACGAATCTTCGCATGGAGAAGTCAATCATTTCCAGGCATTGACCACAGCCGTATCCGGCACTGTTGGATTAGGGAATATCGCTATGGTTGCAGTTGCCATTTCCATCGGGGGACCGGGTGCAACTTTTTGGATGATTGTAGCTGGGTTGTTAGGAATGTCTACCAAAATGGTAGAATGTACACTAGGGGTCAAGTATCGCGACATCAACGAACAGGGTCAAGTTTTTGGTGGACCTATGTATTACTTATCGAAAGGATTGAAAGAGCGCGGCTTTACCATACTGGGAAAAGTACTCTCTGTTGTTTTTGCATTGATGTGTGTCGGCGCTTCCTTTGGTGGTGGCAATGCTTTTCAATCAAATCAAGCGGCGGCACAAATCATCAATCGCTTTAATCTGGAAGGTGACGCCTCTGGAACCATAATAGGCTGCGTAATAGCATTGTTGGCAGGAATTGTTATTATTGGAGGTATCAAACGAATTGCCAAGGTTACGGAGAAGGTTGTTCCGTTTATGGCTTTATTCTATGTAAGTGCTGCTTTGTTTATTCTGTTGGCCAATTATCAATATGTCGACGATGCCTTTCGTTTAATATTTCAGGAAGCTTTTTCTCCAAGAGCTGGAATCACCGGAGGGATCATTGGAGTAATGATTCAGGGATTTCGAAGAGCAGCTTTCTCCAATGAAGCCGGAGCAGGGTCCGCAGCCATTGCCCATGCGGCAGTGAATACTAAGTTTCCAGCTTCAGAAGGTCTGGTCGCTTTATTAGAGCCACTTATTGACACTGTTATTATTTGTACCATGACTGCTTTGGTCATTATTATTTTCAATATGGAAGCTACTTTCCAATACGGTGATGTGCTTAACAATGAAGCATTAATAACTGCTACAGGAGAACGAATTGGTGGCGTAAATTTGACCTCTATGGCCTTCGATCATTCCATCCCTGGCTTTTCTTATCTACTAGCGATTGCAGTAGTCCTCTTTGCTTTTTCGACTATTTTATCTTGGTCTTATTATGGCCTCCAAGCTTGGAAGTTTCTTTTTGGCAGAAGTCGAATGATGGATTTGGCTTACAAAGTAATATTCTTGTTATTCACTATACTTGGTTCAGCGGTAACTTTGGATGCGGTCATTAAATTTTCGGATGCGATGATCTTAGCCTTGGTCTTTCCGAACATGATTGGATTGTTCTTTCTCTTTGGAATGGTGGGGAAGGAAATGCGGGAATACGAGAGCGTTTTGGGCGAGTAAATTTCTTCGAAATAATACTAATCATAATTTCTAGCAAGCGGGTGGAAGCTCCCCTTTAGGGGCTGGGGGTAAGAGGAGGCAATTAAGTGACATCTTGAGATATAACAAAGACGCAACGAATCTTACAAGATCGTTGCGTCTTCATGGCGGTCCTTCAATAGACCATAATAAGTTCTTGCGATTATTATTACAACCTCATCACCACAAACTTCCGACTCACCCATCTATTGTCCATCCAAATTCTAAGTACATACACTCCGTTACTTAAAGTCAGGTCTGACAAATGAATCGTATTTTCTCCAGTAGTTGTATTAAAAGTTCGAGAAGACAATAGGACACCGTTCATATTTTGAATTTGAACTTGAGACTCCCCGATCGTATCCGTTTTAAAACTTAGATTTAATTCACCCTTTGTTGGATTGGGATACAATTTTAGTGAAGCCCTTAATCGATTCTCAACAACCCCATTACCCTCTTGATCATTTATCTCGGCAACTCCTAATGGTTTATTACTATTGCCTGAAGAAGAACTCAATCCTTGTATACTATTTGGCATGCTGTAAGATATGCATAACTCTGGTGCTCCGGCTGGCACACCATCAAAAGATTCTGCTACTCTTTTTCCATAACCATTGATTAGCACAACAATGGCACTGTTTTCAGAAAACCCGGGACGATTCACTACTTCTTGAATTACTGTAGCTATAACCGAACTTTGTTGATCTGGTCCAGAAACATTCTTGGTGAGCCACTGGTTTGGCGACCAATTAACAGACGCATTAGTAGTAGGTCTATTACTCAAATTAAAATCACTAGTATTAAATGGAGCTGCGTTATCTGCTGCTTGTGCAAAAATTGTCAACTGACAAGGATCAGTATTCTTCGTTTCATCTACTTCAAATTGAATCCTTGCTGATTCGATAAGAGCACCTTGAGGAATTCCCAAATTTGTAAAACGCATACCTATCAATTGAGAACCACCATCATCTACCAACTCCAAATCACTACTGGAGATAGATACATCTCCTGCCGTATCCTCTTCTGCGTCGTCTACTGAAGCCGTTACTTTAGCACAAACAGTTTGAAGTGTTCCCGGTGGAAGGCCAGTACAATTACAATTCCCATCTATGGCGTCATTTATAGTCGAAGGATCACCATCATTACAAGCATCTCCAATATTTCCTGATAAACTTGGACAATCAAAAGAAGTACCCACACAGTTACAATCCCCATCTATGACATCATCGAATGTATTGCTATTGTTGTCATTACAAGGCATTCCTGGTTCCGCACCAAAACAAACATCTTGTGTATTACAAACTCCATCCCCGTCGTCATCCTCACAGAAGAAAACGTAAGACACCACTAATTTCGCCGCTTTATTCACTCCTCCTTCATATGATTCAGCTACTCTCCTCCCCTCTCCTTCAAAAATAAATACCATTGGAGAATCCTCGGTATAACCTGGTTTATTTGCCATTTCTTGTACTATAGAGGTCAAATCTGAAGTACGTTGTGCTGGTCCCTGATCTCCAGTAGAAGTCCATTGTGCCGGTGACCAAATGACCGAATTACTGGTTCTTGGTCGATCACTAATATTATTACTTTCCTTAACAAATGTAGGAGCATTGTTTGAATTCTGTCCTGTAATCGTCATCACGGCTGGGTCAATATTTTTCGTTTCGTCAACCATAAACTGAATATATGCTGAAGCAATAGAGGCCCCTGCCGGAATTCCGGTATTCACAAAACGAAGGCCAACCACTTGAACGTTTTTATCATAGATCAATTCCAAATCTCCACTCGTCAAACTCAAAGTTCCTCCTGTACGTTCCTCCGCATCATCACTGCCAGTAGCGATACTTATTTCTACGGTCTGCTCATCCAACAATATACCTACACAACCACAATTTCCATTCACTACATCGTCTATTGTCAGAGGATTTCCATCACTACAGTCGTCTCCAATATTTAGCCCCAAGGCAGGGCAATCCACTAATGTACCGACGCAATTACAATTCCCATCGATAATATCATTGATCGTATTCGAATTGCCATCACTACAGGCTGAACCAATATCTGCATTATAATTTGGACAATCATAAGGTATCCCTTGACAAGTACAGTTTACAGTAATAATCTCATCATATGTATTAGGATTGTTATCATCGCAAGGGGTTCCTATATCCGCCAATAAAGAAGGACAATCAAAAGAAGTACCCACACATTCACAATCCAGTGTTACCAAATCATTATAAGTCGCAGGATTATTATCGTTACAAGGACTTCCAATAATCAACTGTAGATTTGGACAAAGCCCAGGGGTACCCACACAATTACAATCCGCATCAACAATATCATCATAGGTATTGGGATTCCCGTCGTTGCAGGTCAAACCAACCTCTGGCCCTGAAGGGCAAGGATCGTTGTCATCACAAATACCGTCATTATCTGCGTCTGAGCAAGGGTCTGGCATATAGGTAATACAAAGTTGTGCAGCTGTGTTTGCTCCGCCATCATAAGACTCCGCTACCCTCTTTCCACTTCCAGAAAGGATGAACGCGAGTGGATTGTTATAAGCATAACCAGGTTGATTGATGATCTCCTGAATGATCGGTGCTACATTTGGCGTACGTTGTGCCGCCCCTGCATCGCCTATAGTTTGCCAATTGGGTGGAGACCAATTAACGGATGTATTTGTTTTGTTACGGTTACTAATATTTCCATTGCTTCCACTAAAAGTTGAAGCGTTTGCATTTTGCTCTCCATGTATTTGAAGATTGATGGGGTCCGTATTTTTCGTTTCATCTACAACAAACTGTATGTAGGCTTCGCTGACAGCTGTTCCCGGAACTAATCCTACATTTGTAAAACGCAACCCTACTTGTTGGGTACTGGCATCCTGCACCAATTCCAAATCCCCACTAGTCGTGGTAATAGATCCGCCTGCACGTTCTTCTGCATCATCAGAGCTGCTTGCTATTGGGATACAAATCTCTTGTGTTCCAGAGGTAATATTCACTGTAGATTCATATAAAAAAGTACCGTCAGCATCGTAAGCTTTTGCATTTAATTCATAAGCCCCTACTGAAGGAACCGTCCAAGGCTGATAATATGGCCAACTATAAACAGTTCCGACTAATCCACCATCAACATAAAATTGAACTTCATCCACTTCCGCTCTAGCTTCTTCTGACAACTCCGTTGTAATTATGATGTTTTGATTTGTGGGAAAAGAAGCCCCGTCTAATGGATTAGCAATTGTAAAACCACCGTTGGTTCCCGAACCTCCTTTTA
>CAZDTI010000455.1:0-6933 GCA_964508085.1 uncultured Saprospiraceae bacterium
TAGCATTTCTTTGCATGATTTCTACCTCCTTATTACTAAAACGGTTTTCGTGGCCAGCAACCTCAGTATCTGATTTTTGATCAGCAGTATTTCCATTTAAAGAATTGATAATCAGCGTCAGAGGTGTTCTGAACTCATGGGAAATATTAGCGAAAAAACGGGACTTAGCTTTGTCAAGTTGGCGGAGTTCTTTGGCTTGTTCTTGGATGGTTTTGGTTCTTTCGTTGACCATGTTTTCCAACTCATTCTGACGGTTTAGCAAAAGCTGAGTTTTCATTTTTTGAATAAAATAAAACAATGAAATTACAGCTAGGAACATACAGCCGATAAACCACGGTTGTCTATAAAAAGGCTGAAGAACGGTGATGGGAATCGTCAATATTTGGTTGGAAAAAAATCCATTTCCTGTTCTGCTCTTTACTTTTAAGGTATGGTCTCCGTACGGTAATGCGTTCAGTGTCAACTGATTGTCACTACCGATATTCCACTCTTCTTCTTCGTTGATGCTGTAAACGTATTGGATGAGATTGGGGTTATTATTGACATAGTCCAGTAGTGCGAACTTTAGTTGCAGATGACGATCTCCCGGTTTTAAAACGATTTTCTGGTTTTGCTGAAACTCATGGATTCTGCTTTCTGTCTGACCGCTTTCCCCTCCGATCAATTTACACTCTGTCAACAACAATGGCGTGTTAGGAATGTCATGAAAAAGGTCAGTAAAATCTTTCGGATGAAAAGCAGTAATGCCATTCAAACTTCCAAAATAAATATTCCCAAGACTGTCTCGATAATGCGCACTTCTATTAAACTCACGATGGCTAATTCCATCCTGAGGCAAATAGACTTTGACACGCTCAGAGGACTTTTCAAACTGCATAATTCCATTGTCACTACTCATCCAGATAAAACCGTAATCATCTTCGTAAACGGCCATGATGTGGTTGTTCGACAATCCATCTTTGGTGGTAAAAAGCCGGGTTGTTTTTTGCTTTTTGTCCCAGCGAATCAAACCTTTGTTACTGGCAATCCAGTAAATCCCTTCTTTATCCTGATACATATGTCGTAGCTTCGTAGCTGGTAAAAAACGCGCCGGGTCTCTCTCGAAATATCTGCTGACAGGCCCTTTGTTTATGTCTAAGAGAAACAAACCATTGGCGGAAACAATCCAAAGATCTTTATCTGTATCTTCAAAAATTTGATAAACCCTGTTTTTTAATTCTTTCGAAAAAGCATTGTTGGTTTTGGAATACTTTACAAATTGTCCATCCTCGTTTTTGAAAGAAAGTCCGTAGTAAGAGCCATACCATTCCTTACCATTTTTATCCTTATAATGCATCCAATATTGATTCTTTTTTTTAGAGGCATCTGTAAGATCAGATTCGTCCAGTTCATTGTTCTGGATATAATCAGAAACGAATCGACAGCTGACAAAAGATTCTGGCGAAAACAAATCCGGATCTTTATAAATCAATTTCTGAAAAGGATTTGATTTTATTCTAATTTTCGACAAACCATATATATCTCCCCGCCATAAAACATCATCGTCGTACAAATAAAAATAAGCCTTCGATTCTAACCGCTTATACTTTCTTGAACGATAAAAAGATTGATCACCTCTGGAATAACTGACTAAACAACCGTCTTTAGTATTTAGAAAACGATCCTGTTGCGGGTCATAAGTCATCCAAGGAAGACTGTCATTTTTTAAAGCCTCTGGCAAATCAAAGCTTGCTATTTCTCCCTGTAGATTTATTGTTGAATATTTTTGACCAGGAGACAAGAGCAATAATTCTTTCTTTTTAGTGACTCCTAATACGCTATTATCAATAGAATCCTTTAGACTTAAGGATTTTGAAAATCCGCCTTCAGGAGATTGTTGATAAAGTTCAGATACTCCTGTTTTTGTTTTTCCTAAGTGGTGAGTCCCCGAACTATGTACCCAAAAATCAGAACTACCAGGAATCGTCAAAGGCCAAACACTCCCCTTTTCAAAATCACATAGAATTTCGCTCTTCTGTTGAGCATCATAACTAATCAACTTTCCAGCCGCTGTTCCAATAATAATGGTGCTATCTTGCAAGGCGATTGCTTTGAAGGATCCTTTTTTAGGAATGGGGGCACTTTTCAAATCTCCCTCTCCAAATTTCTCTTCATAGCTTTTAATTTTCTCACTGTAGATGTTAAAGAAAAAGAGCTCTGATTCCCAATAGTTCTTTTTCAACCATAGGTCTCCCTCGTGATCTTCGCAGATATTTTTATTATCAGTATAGAAAAAATCAACCTCCGCAATGAACTTGAACTCTTTCCCATCGTATCTATTAATGCCATTGGCCGTGCCGATCCACATCATCCCACGGGAGTCTTTGTGCACCCAGTAAATTTGATTGTGGGAAAGGCCGTCTTCCAAGTCGAAATGTTTAACAGTTGTTATTGGTGGCTCCTGGGCAAAGAGATCAATTGTAGTAAAGCAGATGAACAGCAAAAAAAGCAATCTTAGCATCGAATTAGAGTTATATCGCAAGTTAATTATTTATAATATGAATACGATGCAAGTTTTTGATTTGATTTAAAATATGCCTATTCGAATGTTACATTCAGCTACTTATTGGTTCCATCTATCAACAAATGCCGATTATTGACTAATCCTATCAATTTAATTATCCAGTAATCCTATGCTAAAAGTCCACCTACGTATGTGTAATAAATGCTGCGATTTTAGAAAGAATGCTATAATTACCGACAAGACTAAGTGTTTTACATACAACATCACTAAGAAATTATTATTTTTACCAAAAAGAATGTAGAATATGATTCGTAATGTATTTTCACTAATCGTTTTTCTGTGTCTTTCCTTAATTACTCAGGCACAATTTTGTACAGGTACCCTCGGAGAAAATATTTTCCCCGAAGGTAATTTTGGTGTGGGTGCACCCAATCTTTTTTCTCCCAATCCGAATATTGCACCTGGCTATACCTACACTTTCAGCGTCCCACCTTTAGATGGTTCCTATGTACTTACGAACAATACGGCCGGCTGGTCAGGGCTCTGGAATTCATGGCTTGGTATCGGCGATAACAGTTCCAACCCAAATGGGTATATGATGGTGGTAAATGCCAGTAATGAGCCCGGACTTTTTTATGAACAAAACGTTTCTGGACTTTGTGAAAACACCCTGTATGAGTTCACCGCTGATATTATCAATTTGATAAAAACGGGCACTGCAAATCACTCCGATCCTCAGGTTTCGTTTTTATTGGATGGCGTAGAAATGTTCTCTACAGGAAACATCCCCAAAACGAATAATTGGACTACTTTCGGATTTACTTTTACCACGGAAATAGGCCAACAAACGGCCACCTTATCTCTTCGAAATAATGCACCTGGTGGAATTGGCAATGACCTCGCAATTGACAATATTTCATTTCGAGCTTGTGGTCCTGAAATATTAATTACTCCAGATCCCGGCATTATCACCCTTTGTGAAGGGGACGCTCCTATGGAGTTGCAAGCCAATGTTTTGGGAAATCAGTATGTCAATCCCGCGTTCCAATGGCAACAAAGTTTTAATGAAGGACTCACCTGGGAGGACATTCCGGGAGCAACTCAAAATGCTTATACCCCCCCTCCATTAACGATTGGTCTGTATCATTATCGTTCTCTGGTAGCCGATGGAATAGGTAATTTGAGTTCAGACAAATGCCGTGTAAATTCCAACGCCAAAATCATCAACGTACCTCCAAAAGAATACATGCAGACGACTACGATCTGCGATGGCTTATCATTAACCGTTGGGAATTCCATATATTCAGAATCTGGAATATATATAGACACCTTAGTCAGTTCCGTTGGTTGCGATAGTATTTTGACAACAGACTTAACCACGGAGATAGACCCTAATTTCATAGCAGATTTTACGGCCATTCCTCCTTGTCCGAATATGGCGGATGGAAGTATTTCTGTAGAAAATGTGATGGGAGGAAACCCACCCTTTAATTATATTTTTGAAGGAATTGATTTTGAGGCTACTTCCACTTTTCCTAATCTAGCAGGTGACCAAACCTATCTGGTTATTGTGGAGGATGATATCGGTTGTACTATAGAAATGTCCGTTTTTGTGGAGAACCCTTCTGATTTGTTTTTGGAATTGGGTGACAACCAAACCGTTGAATTAGGAGAAACCGTTGAATTATCACCTTTGTATACTTTTACGCCTTTCGATTTCAACTGGCAAACCGTCACTCCAATTAACTGTATAACATTTGAGGATTGCGAGGATTTAAGCTTCTTGCCTACTACAAGTCAACAAGTGATCCTTGAGTTGTTCGCTGGCAATGGTTGTTCCGTTTCGGATTCCATTTTCATTGAAGTCATTGATGTTAGAAAAGCCTGGTTACCCAATGCCTTCTCTCCAAATGGCGATGGCATAAATGATTTTTTTACTGTTTTTGGAAAGATTCCAAATGTTCAGATAGTAGAAGAGCTGAAGATATTTGACCGTTGGGGTAATTTCATTTTTGAAGGTAAAAACTTTTTGCCAAATGTATTGCAAAATGGATGGGATGGCACTTTCAAGGGGAAAGCAGTGACAACTGGAGTTTATACTTATACTACTACGATTCGTTTTGTAGATGAGCAAGTTTTCAGATATTCAGGTGAGATATCCGTAGTAAAATAAAACCGACTGCCAAATCAATTTTAGAATTTTCCACTTAAAAGTAATTCCACTCATTAATAAGGCTTTTCTTATTACCAGCTGCGCAAGGATGATCTTTTTACGGCGACTTTTAAGGAGGCAAAATTGGCTTTTCCTGGAGATCAAATGATTGAGAAGTTGGCGGGCTTGGATTTGAGAGCGAGTTAGTTCTTTAACATTTCCCTTGTTTCATTTGTTTTATCAGGTTTAAAATAAAAATTCGCCCAACGGCCTCAAAAGCCATTGGACAAATCCTTTCTTCACCTAAAACAGGGTTCAATCAAAAGCGATAAGCCAAAGTAAACGCTGCGAAACTACTGTTATAATTACAACGAATACGATAGTTCTTTTGAAAATCACCATCCCTGAATTGAAGGCCTGAACTAATAGTTGGGGTCGTTTCCAGGTTGAGATAAAAGCGGGAACTCAGCTTGTAGTGAAGTCCAAACATGTAACCAATGGAAGGGGAAATACTTATATTCCCCTGATTTCCAGTTGATTGATGACCATAAGAAATTCCTCCTTGAAAACCATGAATAAAAAAGAGTCGATCCTTTCGGATGGCTTTTCTATGCTCTAAACCTACGAAAAGCCCCACTCCATAATTCCAGGAGTTACCACCAATTTCTGATCTTTGGAAGTTGTAATTAGCAGAGGCCAAACGAACACGAAAATACTTATTGGACTTCAGTTGATACTTGTAAATAAAATCAAAGTCTTTGAGGTCATCAAAACCATTGATTCGAAGGCCTATTTCATGTTTTCGATTTTCAGCATCTGAAGAAGTATTGTTAGTATTTTCTCTACTGGATTGAGCAGATAGATTTAGTGTACAGCCCATGAAGAGGAGGGCCATGAAAAAAGGGATAGTTTTCATAACTTTTTATGTTTTAGTTAACGAATAAGAATTACATTCTAACGATGCTTAAAGGTAGTTTTTCGTCGCATTCAACAAAACTATTTAAGAAATCATTAAAGGAAATTGGTGGGTTTTATCTTTTTGTTAACAGGTTTGGAGAAAGGGAATGAGTGGGGAGAACCAAAAAAATCGCCCGGAAGCATCAAAAGCCACCGAGCGAATTATTTCTTTACAGATTACTTGAATCTATTTCGACTTCTTCCGACTATTCGCCGCTTTGAAAGCCTGATCCAAATCAGCGATAATATCGTCGATGTGTTCGATACCAACACAGAGACGCAATAAATCCTGCGTTACTCCTGCATTCTTTTGTTCAGCTACTGTCATCTGGCGATGTGTAGTGGAAGCAGGGTGACAAGCCAATGATTTGGCATCTCCTATGTTAACGAGTCGTTTAAACAATGTCAAAGCATCGTAGAATTTCTCTGCTTTTTTATAACCACCTTTTATTCCAAAAGTTAAAAGGGAAGAAGGTTTACCTTTATAAAATTTGCGAGCCAATTTGTAATATTCACTACTTTTCAAACCACCAAAACGTACCCAAGCAACTGACTTATGTTTTTCCAAATATTTAGCGACAGCGAGTGCATTGTCACAATGTCTTTCCATTCGAAGACTTAAGGTTTCCAACCCTTGCAAAATCTGCCAAGCAGCCAAGGCACTTAATGCAGAACCCGTGTTACGCAAGGCTACTGTTCGTGCTCTTCCAATATATGCAGCCGGACCGAAAGCTTCAGTATAAACCACTCCGTGATAAGATGGTTCGGGGGTGTTCAACATAGGAAAACGATCTTTATGCTTTACCCAGTCAAATTTTCCAGAATCGACAATGACGCCCCCCAAAGTGGTTCCATGACCTCCAATGTATTTTGTCATCGAGTGAACAACAACGTCTGCACCATGTTCAATCGGGTTGATCAAAACAGGTGAAGCTACGGTATTGTCTACAATCAATGGAACACCTTTGGCGTGTGCTGCTTTCGCTATTTTTGCAATGTCCGTAATATTACCAGCGGGGTTTCCAATACTTTCGCAATAAACGGCTTTTGTATTTTCATCAATCAGCTTGGAAATGTCTTTTGCATCAGAAGATTCCGCAAAACGAACATCGATTCCTTGCTTCGGTAGCATGTGTGCAAACAGGGTGTAAGTTCCTCCGTACAAGTGCGGAGTGGAGACAATATTATCGCCAGATTCTGCAATATTTAAAATGGAATAGTTGATTGCCGCAGAACCTGCGCTAACACACAAAGCAGCTACACCACCTTCTAAGGCCGCTATTCTTGCTTCCAATACCCCAACAGTTGGGTTCATTATTCG
>CAZDTI010000456.1:0-6916 GCA_964508085.1 uncultured Saprospiraceae bacterium
CTGCTTCTAAAGAAAAGCGAGTATCGCTTCCTACTTTTAGCTGATATAAAGTGTCAGGGAATAAGAAGATCGGTTCTCCGGATTGTTGATCTGTGCCAAGTACTTCCTGTAGCGTTTGCAATCTCCGCTGGTTTTCGATTTGCGATAGATCCACATCTTCCATACTTCCGAATTCGGGATTTACTGCTCCCTGGAATTTGGTGCATTTTGTCTTGTCCTCGATTTCACTACATCCATCTGGAACATCTGTTCTTTCATTGTAGTCTATTTGATGAGCCAACTTGGCAACACGTTCGTTGCCGTGAATGTACCATTCTACTTCTGTCGTATTTAAGTCTATAATTGCTATTTCGCGACCAGAAGCATCGCGTAGATAGAATTCACTTAAAAACCCTCTCCGATCTGATATTAGTTTATGAATTCTAGCGTCGTTAATATCATATTGGTATTCACTATTTTTTACTAACCAGGGCAAATGTGCTCTTCCATATTGAACGCCATATATATCCCTATTCTCATCTGAGGTAAGATTTCCACTACCATCGATTTTATGATTTATACAAAGTATTTTTTGGCTTCCACCACTCCTTTAGAAGGATGTTATTGGTAAGAAGCGATTTTATGGAGTTAATGTATATCTCTTTGGTGGGAGGTCCTTGGTTGGTTCGGGTAAATGCAAGAACATTTGTGCCTAGCGAGTTTAATATTCATACAAAAGGTCAAATCTTACGTCAAAGTTAGCACTATTTAAATTATAAGATTCAGTAACAGTCGTATCTACAAGAAAAGGTGAAAGCCTATGTAACTTAAAAAAGAATAAACTTGTCCGATCATACATCGTTTCGTATCTCAAAACAGTCCAATCAATATCGTGAATATAAACGCGGTGTGTCGCTTCCGGATTTTGAATTTGTATTGGAGGTGAAAAATTATAAATATAAGAGGTGTCAGCTACCGCGTCTACTTATGGTATTCGTCTTTACTACTTCTATGACAGACTCTCCTGTTTCATCCCAAATATACATATTAATATCTGGAGGAGAATTTTGATCCCATGGCATACCGTCTTCCTTAGTTTCTGGATAATCATTTAAGGTTATTCTAGATAAAAATACTTTGTTGGGTGTGTTTCCTTGCCACTCTCCTCCTTCATCACAGGAAGAAACAAACATTATTAGCAGTAGCGATAGAATAGCGAGACCAACAAGTACCATATTAAATTCTGCCTTCATTGTTTATTTTAATTTGTCGGTACGTAACCAAAGAGTAATACACAGTAACACTTTGATTACGTTTAAATTCAAAAATATAGTTATCTATTTCTCGAAACCTTTTCCTTCAATAAATCATAGTTTTTAATTCATCTTAACTATCTTTTGTGTTCCAACAAGGTTATCCTTTGAGTCAAAATACTTGACAATATAAATACCTTGTGGGTTCTTCTTTAAGTCAATTTTTAAAACACGCTGTCCCTTGGTATTGATATCCATTATTTTTTGATCAACACTGGTAACAATTTCTAATTTAGCGATATTTGAATCATTTAACTCAACGGTAAAAGTACTAGAAAATGGGTTAGGATAAATAAGACCAAAGGGCTCTAAGTCACTATTTTCAACAACATCTTCATGTGGATCAGCAGAATTTACTGAATCCTCTGTTCTAATATATGAAATATAGCTTCGCTGATTATTAGAAGTAAGATTAACGAAACCATAATTCCCCATTCTTCTATTTCGAGTTGCCCCATTAAAGACTCCTCCGAAATACACTGAATTCAAGTCGCAAAATAGAGCAGAAACGTTTTCATCATCTGAAGTTCCGTATTGTTTAGTCCAAAGGATTTCACCGGTTTTGGATACTTTCATTAGACACACATCGCTTTGCCCCGCACTAGTCAAGGTGCTATCACCAAGATTAATCGTGTTGGTAAAAGTTATTCCATAATGCAAATTGCCTTCTTCATCATATTCAAAATCGAATTTATCATCATCTATGAATGCTGATTCATCAGAAAACGCCCAAGCCAAATTACTATTTTTACTAAAAGTAATTGTACTAAGATGATCGGAAAGGTTGTTAAAAATATTTTGACCACTTGTACCTAAAACACCAGAACCATTAACTACCAAAGAAATAGCTTCTTGATCATTAGATAGAGATAAGTCTAATAACCTGAAATTTCCAAACTTTGTAATCTCTTTGAACAAAGATACTATTGTTGGACTAACGGGAGTAACTATGTTATCTTCTTTGGCCTTCAACAGAAAAAAGCCGTTATCTGAAGTAAAAGTATTAGTTACCCCGTTTATTGAAATAGTATTCCCTAAATATCCTCCTCCAATGTAGAGGCTCCCATCTCTATTTTCAGAAAAAACCAAAGGAGAATAACCATTTATATGCTCAATTATATTTGTGCTGATTATAGTACCTTCTCGAGATAAGGTTATCAAGAACGCAGAAGATTCTAATATACCCGTAACTGAAGTGCCAAAATAACTCAGTTGACCACTAAAAGTTCCCCCTATAAAAATTTTATCATCTGTTTTCGATAAATGAGAAACATCTAATGAACCTGTTGCCAATAAATTACGATTCCAATCTTGAAGAGAATCTTCATATTCAATAAAGAATTCAGCGTCATCTGCTTGGAAAACGTTTATTGTTTGTTCTGTATCCCAATCATCAATAAATTTTGACAAGTAGGGAATTTCTACTTTATCTACGTGTGGAAATAGATGTCCATAATCATAATACAAAGATATATTATTTGATGTAACCATTCCTTTTGGAATAGTTACTCCTTGATTTTTAATAAAATTAAAAGAATGTAAAACCTCTGAATTATAGTTATCCACGATTCCTTTATGCCTAAACTCGACATCTGTATTAATAAAGGGGTCATAATCCTCGGATAAGAAGCCACTTCTAATATTGTTTAGTTCATCATCATCATAGCAAAGAACATGGTATCCAAATAACCCTGGATCGAAATGCGGCTGACATGTTTCTGTAAAGTATACGAATTCTCCTGTGGAGAGCTGATATGGAACTGGGTTTCCCAAGGGGCCACATGTTATATAATTCATATTAGGGGCACTTAATACATGCAGACTTGGCACGCAGAAGAGTATCTGCGCACAATAAGCCTCATTATTTCCACCATAATCATTTATCAATTCTTCTAGTTCGGAGTCATTATAGTAATCTGAATATTCATTTGCTATCTCTTCTTTATTGTCATAGAGTACTGACAACCTCTCAGAACGAGGAGAGCAAGGCACAGTATTCCCTCCTCCTCCTCCACTGCCACCACCGCCGTCAGGGATTGTTAATCCTGGAAGATTATCTGTACATGTAACAAATGGGGCGTCTCCAAAGACACAATCAACAAGAGTACAGTAAGCACTTATTTGATCGTACCCGTTATAACCATCAAGACTTGAATTAGACGAAAAATGTTGAATCTCCAAACTTCCTGGACAGTACTTAATACTCGAACACACTGTATACCCTTTGTTTACAAAAGTACTCCTCAAGGTGCTTCTATATCCTGGGGATATATTCGCAGCGGCTATCGTATTTAAATAGGTCGCCCCCTCTACCCTCCTTCTCTTAATCTTTTTGTCTTTAATAAATGTACCGAATATATCTCGGCAATAAATAGGTACTTTACATTTACTAACACCTGTGCCTCCTTTTCCCTCGCCGTAAGCACGATATGGAGAATATTCATTTGTCTCTAAAATTTCTCCATCACAAACAATGTCGTATTGGCACATATCACCACTATATTCATCAAATTCCTCACTTGGATTGGATCCTATATTTTGCACAAAAGTTATATCACAGCTTCCAATCGAAATGTTTATGTCATGATTACCGGGAGATAAGTTACCAGTACTAATATTTACAGGATCAGTAGTTGAAGTTATCGGTACATTAATTCCGTCAACACTGACCGAGACTAAACCTGCTCCTGGATTAGGAAGCATAAAGTTTATTGCTCCATTGTCTAAATTAGCACATGCACTCTCTATGGTTAATAATTCAGGACCATTTATTTCATTACAACCATAAATGGTAAAATCCTTCTCGGCTGTTTTGCAGCCATCCGTAACAGTTACAGCATAAGATCCTGGGCTTAAATTATTCAAAGAAGAAACATTCAAGTCCCCTGTAGACCACGAAATATAGTAAGATCCCGTGCCTCCAGAAGCACTGATAGAAATATTCCCATAGAATTCTGGAGGGTTTGAGACTATAGAACCCTGACTTATTAAAGTAATAGGGGGTATCTCCTCCGGATTCCCCAAACACAAATCAGAATAATCACTGTTAGGATCACCTGGATCTTGATGAGTTATTGACGTACTAAAACAACAACAAATCGAAATATCTCTAGTCTTTTCACATCCCTCACTATTAGTAACTACAACTGTATGATATCCTTCACACAATCCATTAACGTCTTCAGTAGTCCGTACTAATTGATTATCCGAATCATACCATTTATAAGTAAATGGCCCCGTCCCTCCCATTATCGTCAAATCGACACTTCCTGTGCATGTATTATGTGAACAGTAAGAAATATTTTCAATATCAGCTATTTCTATTTGAAATGAGTTTTGTGGTTCCAAAATATAAGTATGAAAATCGGGGCATCCATCTACATCTGTTATCGTAACGGTATAGATACCCACAGAAAGATTAGTTAAATCCTCAGTAGTTTGATTATTGCTCCATTCAAAAGTATAGGGTCCAAATCCGTTATCCTCTACAAATAAATTAATCCCTCCACTAGTTTCATTTTGATTTGAAGTACATGGCCTCTTTAATTGAGCGTCAACAATAATTTCTCTTTCTCCTATTCCGAAAATTCTTGTATTTTTACAGCCATTTCCATCATAAATACTCACCATGTAGTTGCCAAAGCCTAAGCCTGAAATATCTTGAGTCGTTTGGCCTGTATGCCATTCATAGGTAAATGGCCCCGTCCCTCCAGTTATCGTCAAATCAATACTTCCTCCTACTCCAGGACAGCCGTCTACTACGTCAGCGACTAGATCGTAGTCTGGAGGACCGTTATTCAATTGTACAACATATACGGCGGAACAAGCACCAGAACTGAGATAAGATGTTATTGTAACGCTATAAGTACCTGCGGCTAAGTTATCTATATCTTGAGTTGTTGCTCCATTACTCCATTGATACGTATTTGCTAGCTGTGGTGTCCCCCCTGAAACTGGGTGATACAAGTCAATTGCACCGTTAGACAGCCCTCGACAAGGTTCTACTATATTATTGGAAACAAAAAAATCACAAGATGTAATTTCTATTGTTTTTGTCACTTTTCTTCCACAGGCGTCTTCTACTTTAACTGTATAAATTCCAATATCGAGACCACTTATATCTTCTTCCTCCGAAATAGGTTGTCCTAAATCATTAGTCCAAAGGTATTGGTAATTTCCTGCTGTGCTTCCATTTACGGTTATGTCTATTGCTCCGTTATTAGCGTTTTGGTTGGAGGCATTGGTATGGGTTTCGTCTATTGTGAAGGGGAACGCTACGCCGCCGTCACAAGCGATGATGGTGACATCTAAGTATACGATGCCGCAGGAGCTGTCATAAACTTGCACGGTATATGTTCCTGGGGCAAGTCCATCTACATCCTCAGTCGTGGGGCCATGGCTCCATTCAAATGTAAATGGCGCATAACCACCATTTACAGTAAGGTCTATTGAGCCATTATTTGATGTCATTGTAGTAGAAGGTGTTACTACTACAGAGGGAGGCTGTATAGGTGGTGATGCTGCATTGGAATGAAAAACTATAAATAATAATATAAAAAAGATACTAAAAGAGTATTTATTTTTCATGGCGTTTAGTTATTGGATTAATGAACTAAATATGGGTTATATTTTTCGTCTTACATTTAAAGCTTAATTTTTACAGCATTCTTTAAAAGCATTCTTATAGTTTGGCTTACCGAATTAAAGCTTTCCTTGGCTATATAAGACAGTTCTCCTTTTTCTTTATTGATAACAAAATATCCACGTTCTAGACTATTTGGAAACTTCCCAATCTCTGTCAATTTATCGTTTGCCAAATAAATTAATCCTTCATGAGTAATTAGATATGTTTTATTTTTCACTACGACACATGAAAATTTATTGAGAATAGGAGCATCTAACCGATACTTAGATGTTAAATTCCACGAAGCTTTCCTTTTTGGTTTTTTAAAATTTCTTCTTGCTGTTACTTCGCCTGAATAGTCCCAATGCTCTAATGTTAATGTTTTATTATTATATATCATTAACTTCAAGTTAGTTGAATCTACATATGCAAGATCAAAGAAGATGCTGCTTAAGCTATCTTCTCGCGGTCTGTAGTAATTTGTGTGGCTTCTGATTGGCCTATGATTAATAGCCAATATATGTTTTGAATTAAAGGCTAATAGCCCAACTTGATTAACATATTTTTCTGTCTCTGGGCTATTTAATAAATCGATGTCATCAATAGGAACTTTAACGAACCTGCAATTATATTGATCAATTACAAAATAGGATGTTAAAGAAAAAAGAGCGCCATCATTAATATCAAATCCTATTTTTGAGTTATTAAATCTCTTAAAGGTAGGAACATGGATATACCCCGAATAACTATTTGTAAAATCAATGAGTGAATCAAGATGATTTTTCACAAGAATTCCCTGTCTGTTAAGAGGTCCTGTTTTAACAAAGTAAAAATTATCTTTTTCGACATACATATCACTCATAGCCTCTTGTGAAAAGGCTATAGCTGAAAAAAGAGGGGCAAAAAAGAAGAGAAGCAAATATTTTGATTTATTCATTATACCTATTGAAGTTGTTTAAAAAGTCACCTCAAAAGAGGGGTTGAGTAAAATGTTGTAAAA
>CAZDTI010000457.1:0-6895 GCA_964508085.1 uncultured Saprospiraceae bacterium
TATCAATGAATTAAATTTACTAAATCTCCGAGACCTGCCCGCGAGCATTCAGGGGGGCAGCAAATTACTCCCACCAAACCGCGGCATTAATACTATTACCATCTGTCTTCGCTGCAGCGGCTTCATAGGCCGTAGCATTCAAAGCTGCCTCGTCGATGGGGTAGGGCATGCGTCTCGGAATTAAATTATTATTCAAACTAGCTGCTACTGTTTTTAGAACGGGGAAACCTGTTCTGCGATAATCAATCCAACCTTCGAAACCATTGGTAATATTGGCTAACCATTTTTGGGTGGAAATTTGTTGCAGGGGAGAAGTGCCCGGTGCATCATAAGCGGCTGGCCCCGTCATTAAATAATCAGTGGGGACAGCCATGCCCCAGTAAGCAAATGCTTGTGTAACGGCACTGTTATAACTTGCTCCGGGGATAGCGGAAATATATCCTTTTAAGGCTGCTTCTGCTAAAAAGAATCGGACTTCCCAACTGGTGAGGAAGTTTGCATCTAGGTCGCCAGTGCGTTCCCGGAATACTTCACCAGCAAGGGAGAAATCTCCAACAGTTATAGAAGTGGTTGAGGCGTCTGGACCGTTCAGCAAACCAGCATACTCGCCAGTGTTAGAGGCTGGGCGGAAGAAGATTTCTTTTCGAGGATCATCAAATTCGTTCAAAATATCTTGCATGGTTTCCGACATGATGTAAATATTGAAATCACCAATTCGAGCAGTAGACATTCTAAAATTATTCGGTGGGCTGTTGCTAAAATCGAAAGTAGCATTTTGACTGGCCTCTTGAATATACATTCCGCCTTCAAAAATAGCAGAGAGTTCTTCCGCTACATCTTCTTTACCAGAAATACGCATGAGGTGTTTGATGAGCAAAGAGTTGGCGAAACGAATCCAATTATTCAGATCGCCATTATATAAAATGTCTCCACCTAGTGTTGCTGCGCCCTCGTAACCTTCTATGATCGTGATGGCTTCTCGAAGGTTATTCAGAATACCATCCGTCCCTGTGTAAATGTCTTGTTGGTCGTCATAGACTGGTGTAATGATTCCTTCTTTACCATTGAGGGCTTCGCTGTAAGGCACGTTGCCAAAAATATCTGTTAATGCGGCAGTCATGTAAGCTTTCATGATAAGCGCTGGTCCTTCATACAAGCTAAAAGCCTCATTCGATTGCGAGAGGTCCAATAAGATTTCATTGTCTCGAAGATTTTGATAAATATTAGGCCAAGGATTGCCACCAAATTGTGGCTCAGACAAACTGTGTCTATCAAATAGATTAAAATCTACTGCCGTGAAATACTGTCCAAGCAAATTACCTGCAACAAAACCCTCGTAGGCCATCTGCTCTCCGTAGTTGTAAATCACCTGGCGAAGCAATAAGTCAGGTTGTACTTCGATTGGAGCATTCGGGTTGGTATTGATTTCTTCAAAGTCTTTTGTACAGGATTGCAATAGAACTACTAAAAAGAAGAAGAGTATATATTTTATTGAATTCATTTTATTATTTTTTAATCTAATTTTTATTTAATTGGAGGCTTTTCAAATGTTTCTTACTCCCTTTGTGAACTATGTAAGATTTACTGAACCTGTCCGTCCGCCAGGCGGGAGTAAATTACTATGTGAACTTTTGCGTTAGAAGGCCCCGCCTGACCGGAGCGGGCTGGTTTGTGTTCCATTCGACAAGCTCAGGACAAGCCTTATGTGTCTATGTGTTTAAAACCCGCATAACAAGAGCTTCGCGTTTTATAAAATCATTTGCGGCTCGGTCGCGATAAGACTTTGTGTTTAAACACGAAAATTGGGTAACACTTTCTACAAACTCACACAACAGAATACACAAGATCTCTTAATCAAAAAAATTAAAGTTTAACGCCCAAAGAAACACCAATAGACCTCGCCGAAGGATAAGACATGTCCTCTACACCACTAACTAAGTTGTTTCCTTGTATCGCAAATTGCTCCGGATCAAAGTGCGGAATTTTTGAAAAAGCATATAAGTTCCGTCCAATAAGAGATAATTCGATTCCCTGTAATCCTTTCAAAAAGCTATTGGCCAATGCCTTTTTACTAAAAGAATAACCTAGGCGAACTTCTCTGATTTTTAAATAAGAAGCATCATAAGTATTGTTCTCTTCATGGTTTCTATCGTAGAACTGGCGGTAGTAAGCCTCTGGACTTATGGCAATATCATTGTCCACGTAATTCGGATTATCTACAGTTCCAATATTTCGGACACCGTCGAAAATCAATCCCCCATCTGGACGGAATTCTGTTTCTTTCAATTGCCCACCAACTCCAGCAAGCGCTTGTGTTCGGGATACAATCTGACCACCTTGTCGCCAATCCAATAAGAAACTGAACGACCAGTTTTTATAAGCCAATTGATTGGAAATACCCAAGATAAAATCGGGATTGTAATTCCCTAGTTTTTTTAAATTATTATCTACAATTAATCGTCCTTCATCATTGATTAAAAAATCTCCGTTTTCGTTTTTTGCATATCCGGTTCCCCAAAGGTCTCCAATTTGCCCGCCTTCTTCAACAATCAGATAAACGGTTTGATTTGGATTGTCATAAACTCGGCTGTAGGCCAGTGTTAAAGAAGAAGCATCATCTGGGAGTGATTCTACGGTACTGGTATTCGTACTAAAGTTAAATAGAGTACTCCACTGGAATGTTGGTGTTCTTATGGCATTGATACCCGCTAGAATTTCAATTCCTTCTGATCGAACGGAACCTCCATTGATCACTCGTTGAGTATATCCAGAAGTGTTGGTGATAGGTAAAGACAAAATTTGATTTTCGGTCAAGGCATTATAATAACTAAAGTCAAGGCTAAAACGATCATCCATAAAACGAAGGTCAGCTCCAATTTCAATAGCAGTCGATTTTTCCGGAAGTAGATTGTTATTGGCAATGAAACTTTGATCAGAAAAAGTAGGTAAACCGTTAACTGGAATCTGCGGAGCAAAAACTCCGGCGGTCTGATATGGCGCTGTATCGTTTCCAACCTGAGCCCAACTTGCTCTTACTTTTGCAAAAGAAATAAAAGAAGGTAATTTTAGTGCTTTCGATAACAGAACACTTGTAGAAACAGAAGGGTAGAAAAAGGAAGTGTTTTCTGTAGAGGTTGGTGTTGCTAAAGCACTAGACCAATCGTTACGACCAGTAATGTCTAGATAAAGAAAACCTTTGTAAGAAAATTTCGCAATACCATAAAAGCTGTTGATTCGTTTGTTGGTGTCATACTGAAAAATAGAAAGTGGAGAAGCAGCATTTGACAATTTGTATATGCCAGCTTGTGCCAGACCGATGGCCTGTGTTTGTTTGGTCCCCGCCAATTGGTTCATTCGATTTCCACCAATGGCAACATCAAAGTCAAAGTTATTTATGCTTTCTTTATAGTTGATTAAGAAATCTGTATTTACTTCCCGGAAAGAAACGTCGTGTTCCGCATAAGCTCCATTTTTGAAACGATTGGAGCTAAACGCACGTCTAAAGGTTCTGAGCTCGTCACTGTTGTCTAAACCTGTACGTAATGTAGCACTGATTTTTTCTGTGAGGTCATAAGTCGCAGATATATTTCCAAAGACCCTGTTTCTATTGAAGTCATTTTGATTTTCCAATAAGATCAAATACGGATTATCGAAAAACGTATAGTTGAAAGAGTATTGTTGAGTTCCTTCTAAGCCTGGCTGCCAGTAATCCTTCAAGGGTTCTAAGTCCGTCTGCCGTCCGAGCCAGGCGACTAAAGAGTAGTTGATGTTTTCAGAGCCGTACCCATTTGCAGGTCTGTTGTCTGATTTGGAATTGATGTAATTAAAAGCCGTATTGATTTTTAAGTTTTCCAAAGGACGGAATGACATATGGGCCGCTACATTATTTCTTTTAAAATTCACCCCAGGAATATAAGAATCACTGTCCGTATTGGTCAAAGAAATACGATAATTGCCTTGTTTGTAATTTCCTCCAATTGCAATGTTATTAATACGGGTATGCCCCGTTTCATAGAAGTTTTTCAAATTGTCGGGATTGGAAATAAAGGGAGTTGGAGTAATTGGTAAGCCGCCATGTACCGCTACATCACCTCCTCGAACAACACGACCATCTGCCAAAGTAACAGGGCTGTCGTATTGCGCAATCACATTTCCTGCGTCTAACTCAGGACCATAGCTATAGGTGATATTGTCATTCACTCCTCCACCGAGTCCATCTACAAAAGTAAATTGACCAGAATTACCCTGGCCGTATTTATTTTGAAATTCAGGCAGCTGAAAAGGTGTTTCTACAAAGTAAGAAGAGTTGAAACTAATACCAAGTCCTTCGGATTTAGAACCATCTTTTGTCTCAATGACCACGACGCCATTCGATGCACGTGCGCCATACAAAGCTGCAGCGCCGGGTCCTTTCAGTATAGAGACGCTTTCAATATCATCAGGAGAAATATCCATGGCACCATTTCCAAAATCGACTTCTTGGAATCCCGCTGCTAATTCATTAGTGACGTTTAATGTAGTCTCATTGTTAATTGGGATGCCATCAACAATGAAAAGTGGATTGTTTTGAGTGAAGGAAGACTCCCCTCGGATGGTGATTTTAGAGGTGGAACCAACCCCGGTCGGGCCTTGGCTGATGGTGAGGCCGGCCACTTTTCCGGTGAGGTTGTCTACGAAGTTAACTGCTTTTACTTCCGTCAAAGAACGGCTGTCTAGTTTTTGAATGCTATAGCCCAATGCTTTGGATTCTCTTTTCAAACCAAGTGCGGTGACCACTACTTCGTCAAGGTTCAAACTTTTTAAAGCGATTGCATAAGTTTGGCGATCGTCTATCAATACTTGTGTGGTTTCATAACCAATGTAAGAGATTTCAAGCCGATCACCTTCGTTGCCTACAATGGAAAATTGACCATTGATGTCAGAGATGGTTCCTTGTTGTGAATTTGTATTTAAAATGTTAGCACCAACGATTAACTCTCCATCTGCCGTTACGGTTGCCATGATGGTTTTTGATTGTGCGAAACAAATGGTCGATAAGAAAAGGAATGAGAATATATTGAATGAAAACTTCATAAACGATAGTTGAGAAATTGGTTTGAAAGATTGCTGAAAGAAGTGGTACGTATCCCTGGCTCCTAGTGGCTTGACCTCAGAGAGGTAGGGTATGAAATCTGACGATATAAAGTTGTGTTGCTTTTGTGTGATATAGGACTGACCTCAGCAAGGTCACAATAGGTTAGCTGAAAAAAGCAAAATCTGTTCTCCGACCCCATCGGGTGTCGCACCTTACGCACCAAATTGTGAGGGTGCGACGTCCGATGGGGTCGAAATACATCCATTCTGTTTTGGCTAACCTAATGTGATCCCCACAGGGATCATTCCTAAGTCATGAAAGGAGTTACGTAAGCGCAGGAGGCCCTTTGTTTTCAGGGTTACTGAGGGAAAGGAGAAGAAAGGTTGATGTATTTGTAACAAAAATATTACAAAAGTTCAGAATTTCGGAAAGGATTTGCCGAAAGGTCAGATCTATAAAACGTAAGAAGGGGCGAAGTTGACTGAGGTTGTTGTCAAAATCAGCTTTTCGTTGTAGTGTTATTGTTGGTTTGGTCGATTGTTGGTAGATACTTTCCACTAAGGCGAGGCTCAGCCCATTAGTACACCAGGGAAGATCCAAAAAGGTATTTTTATTAAAATCGGATTTCGCTAAAGTGAATAAATAGACACCACCATCATAAGAAGTACCATAGGTGTTTTTTCCCTTTGCTAAATTATTTTCTGCTTTTTGAATATCCTCAAAAGAGAGATCAGCACAGTCACTACCAACCACAATGGCCTTGTCATAACCGGCGGCAAAAAAGTCGATGAGTGCATTGGTTATTCGATCGTGAAAACGCTTTCCTTTTTGTGGGCGGTCATCTGTTCTGAAAACCGGTAATTTGCTTTGCGCTAAAACAGCAGTTACTTTTTGATGCAAGGATTTAGCCAATAGCAAGTTCTTACCTTGGCTCGAGGTCCAACGTTTTGCCAGAGCTTCTTCCTCTGGGGTACGTGCGAAAAATAATATGCCGGTTTTATTTTGCAAAGGCTAACGTAAGTTTAGAAAGCCAATGTACAACGATTGGTCGACTTACTGCCTATGAATCTTAAACAAATGTCGGGACATTTACCTCAGGGGTAAGGAATATAAAAAACCGCCTGACGAAAACTCATCAGGCGGCTCTTAAATCTAGGTTGTAGAATCGTTTAAATCTCTCCAACCACGGATTCACTCACGTTAATAATATGATCGCCAATCCTTTCCATTGAAGAGAATATGTTGTTGAAAATCATAGCGGCTTCAATATTGTAGTCGCTTTCTCCTAAGCGCACGAGGTTGCCGCTACGTAGTTTATTTCTGAATTTATTGATTTTCTTTTCTAATGCCACCGCTTGCTCCTTACTAACGTCGTCGTAGTTTGGCGCCGATAGGTTTTTTACCATCTCAGCGAAAGCGTCATCGATTAAGCCGATCATTTTGTTGAGTCCTTCACGTTGTTCCGGTACGAAGTACATTTTCTCTTCAAACTTCCGCTCCAGTGCTTTTGACATCTGGAAATAGATGTCACCAATTCGCTCAAGATCATTACATATATTAAGAATGCTGCGGAGGCGCATCGATGTTTTTGGGGTGATTTCTTTATCCGAAAGATTGGTAATGTACTCCGTGATTTCGATTTCCATCTTATCTGTAATCTTTTCGTACTTCTTTATTTTCTTGAGCATCTTTCGTTGCTCCTTTTCATCGCTGGTGTTGATCAAGGTGTTGATGAATCCAGACATCCGGCTTACAATTTGGCCATAATGAGCGGCCTCTTTTTGTAATTCTAAGGTGGCTAATTCAGGAGTGACAATGGTA
>CAZDTI010000458.1:0-6867 GCA_964508085.1 uncultured Saprospiraceae bacterium
AATAATGCTTCCTTCTTTTTGCTCAAAACTCTCTAAAAAATTACCGAACTATTGACTTAACAATAATGAATTTATTATTAATGAGAAATAAAAAATAAGTTTTGGATTTTAAATAAAAAATAATACCCTGGCCCTCGTCAACAAAAAGAAGTTAAAAATTAAACCGGATAAAAACTAAAATTCCAAAAATCAATTCTACCTATCTTTATTATTTTCAACAATGCAATGTGAAATATTACATTGTCATTGGTGTGATGGTTAAATCATTACTTCCAAAAGGTTAAATTAATTGTTCATACTTAGCGTATGCTGCTCATTATAGACTATCTAACAGTCTGTGTGTAATTAGTATGTTACATACTAACATAGTCTTCGCAACATCACTAAGTGTAATAATCAGGCAAACCATATTTACTACGTAAGATTGATGTTTGTTTACTAAAATACGAAAACTTCAGTAACACTTATTCTTTACATTAATTAAAATGGTTTCAAGGTTATATATCTGTTCCAAAAGCTTGAGCGTTTTAGCAACTATATTTTGAAATATGTCTAATCTTAATAATCTACTAATTTGAATAAACGTAATAGTATTTGTAGCACAGGCTACTTATCAGCACTAAAACTATTTCTTAACTATAAAAAATCAATTATGAAATTTAAAGCATTTAATCAATTTGTAATATTATTGTCATTCTTAATGACTTGTAATCTACTACATTCTCAAAGCTGGAATACCAGCAATACCGAAACTTGGACAAATAAGAGACTCTCAATTGGTACATCTCCACAAGCTAATACATCAAGGGCTGTAAACCTTCAAACCAATACGGAACGATACGGACTCTATATATCAAACAATACAATCAATCCAGTAAGTGGTTTGGATGACGGAGGTACTTTAGGATGCTTTCCTGATGCAGGAGCAACTTATGGGCTTTATGCGACTGCAAAATATGCAGGTAGCTATGCTGCATGGTTCGATGGGAAAACGGGGGGTTTGTGGCACCTTTGTTTTGAAAGATAAAACCAGCAATGTAAATTGGCAGCTGCAGAGTGGTAGCGGCCGTTTAACTTTTAGAAAGATATCGGGAGGAAACACAAAGCTTACCTTAAGCGGTAACCCTTCGGGAAACATTGCTTTTATGAATATCTCGCTAGATAATCAAAGCTATAAAGCCATAGATGTAGACGGAAGATTTCAAGTAGCAGGTGATGGTTTGATTACTTCTACGAAAGGGCTCAAATTAGTAACGGGTAGCTCAGCGAATTATCCGATCAAAATAATTCCAGAAGGTGTAAGCGATACTGGAACAAGTTCTTATGAATTTAGTGTATCTAAAACAGGGGATGTACAGGCGGAAGGAGAAATAAGAGCGGAAGGAATGATTAAATCCTACTCAGGAATTGAAGTGGTTGATGCAAATAATAATCGACAATTTAAAATAGCATCTGATGGGCACGTTACTGCGAGGGAAATCAAAGTTACCCTGGCTCCAATACCAGATTATGTATTTGAACCAGACTATCCGTTATTGACTTTAAAAGAGTTGGATACCTACTTGAAAGAAAACAAACACTTACCAAATATTCCTTCCGCAAAAGAAATTGAAGCAAATGGAATTGGCCTTGGTGATTTACAGGTTAGGGAATTGGAAAAGATAGAAGAATTGACCTTGTATATACTGCAATTAAATGAGCGCCTAGAAAAGCTAGAGAAAGAAAACGCTGAGTTAAAAGAAACCACTTCTAAGGAACACTAAAAATATAATCTGACTATCCGTATAACTGTGCACCTACACAGGAAGATAGTCACTATATACTTTTTAGTCCAAACTCAATCTCTAGTTGAATGACATAAAATTAATTAAGATGAAAAAAATAATGTTTTTTACAATAAATATGTTGCTCTTGTGCAATGTATTAGCGGCCCAGGCCATTCCTGATTTATCATTTCCCACGGTTAATTGCAACGCTATGGATCCTCTGGGATCTAATTGTGACGGTACTCCTTGGACTATCGTGAATGGATCTCCTAACATATTTAGCTCACAAGATCCTACCGTAGGAAACTATCTAAGGATGTATGCAGCCAGAGGAATAACACACTGTGTCGAATCTACAGGAGAAGAGAACCGATCAACCGGTCCTGAAAGTGAAGGAGTATTTTTTCCGTTTAACTTTAAAAAAGATAAATCATATTATCTAACAGGTTATACAAGAGTTAAAAATTTTCCAGACAATATTGCTGTGATTCTTGCAGATGGATTTACCACATTTCAAGAAGAAAATGCGGGTAATTTTACGGCAGAATGTGATGCAGACCCACCTCCTCTAACTAGAAGTTATGAACCCATAGATATTGATCCTGATTTTGAAGGATATTCTATGGGAGGCTGGAGTGCTGGTAGTTTCGAAACACCAGGCAATGGTTTTCATTTCTTTGCGATTTGTCTTACTCCAGATGAAGATTTTTCCCAATTATGGTTTAGAATACAGGATAATGATGTTCAGTTAGAATCTCAAGCCAGTAATATAGGAGATGCCGCATATTGGGATATTGGAGGACTTACTATAAACTCTTTTGAGAGATCGGAAAAGGTGTATAATAGTACCGAAGGTCTCAATGGAGGGGCTCCTTATTTCACTCATAGAATGTTACCACCAATCACTGTTGCAGAGAATATTTTTTTAAATCCAACAGCTCCTTTTGGAATAACTATGAAAGAGAATGATGAACCAGTTACCTTAGTAGGCTTAGAAAGTGTAATTATTCAACCAACACCAGGATTTGACTTTACTATGGAGCCGAACCAGTTTCAAGAGGATAGACTTATTATTAAAATAGCAGAAGACCTAGATGAATTTTACTCATATAATAGTTGTGATAACTATTTTTCACTTCCGCAAATGAGTATAGTGAATGAAGCAGATTACCTTGGAGGTTTTTGGTATGATGAAGATGGTCATCTTCATTTTGGAGAAGAAATAGATAGTTACGGTAATCTACCATATGTTTATAATGAAGACTTCCCTAGATGCCTGCTTATACCTAGAGTTATTGCTCCTTTCGTACTTAGCCTTCCGTATGGTAGTTATTACAATACTTGGTCTCCTTGGGTTGTAGGTTACCCAATGGAATTAAACGCGACAACTTATCATCTTATAGTTGAAAACCAGACTTTTAATCTTTTATATGAAGACCAAGATGGTACTTGTACCGAAGAGATATCAAGGATGGTATATGGAGAAGATCATGATAACTTACCTCACAATTCACATGACTTTGTTTCGGTTAGTGTAGAACTAACGAATTGTAAAGGAGGGAGTAGTAACTGGGACACTAATGTTACGATAGATTGGGACTCAGGCTCAGGCTTTCAAGCAGTCAATCAAGACTTTTTAGAGGAAAGATGGGGGAGTAATAACTCTCAGACAAATAATATGGTAGCACAGCTTGAGGAAACACAGCTTGAGGAAATACGAGCTAATTCTCAAATTCCTTCGCCCCCTAATGTTATAGAAGTTCCAGATGATAAAGGACATTTACATAAACATAGTGCTGGTCCCCCATCAAGATTAACGTTACCAAGAGCACGTATAAGCAAAAAATATATTAACATAGCACCCAACCCAACAAGGGGGTTAACAACTTTATTAATTGAAAATAAAGATCTAGAGTCGTTCGTTGCTTCAATAAAAATACTTTCATTAGAAGGAAGTACAGTTATTGACATTGGACAAGTCCATTTAGAGGAAAAAGAAGGCAGAACTTTTGAATTTGATACCGAAGAATTAAGTGCAGGAATATATTTTTGTGAAATAATTTCAGAAACCGAAGTTGTTTCAAAGCGGTTTGTAGTGTTTAAGTAGATCGCAATCTATTAATGAACTCGCTAAAACAAAGTAAACAGTCGTTCAAAACATGTAATGACAGTCTACTTTGTTTTTTTAACTCATTAGCTTTCTCTTCAATCCCTCAAATAGTTAGGCAAAGATTTCGTAAATTAGGGGGATAAATTTAAAATCATGTCTAAACATCGCAAGTGCTGGTCAGCCAGTGAAAAATTAAAAATCATCAACAAGTCACTATTATTCATTTTTCTATTCTTACCATGTTTTTTATTTTCGCAGGAAGTATGTGATAATGGAATTGATGACGATGGTGATCTATTGATTGATTTAAATGATAGCGATTGTTTTTGTGATAATACTTATTCTTTATTACCAAATTATTCTTTCGAAGACACTTTATGTTGTCCTTTTGCAATATCCCTGATGAGTTGTCTAATAGATTGGATACAGCCATCAGAAGCTACTTCAGATTTTTTCCATTATTGTGATGTATTTGGTCATCAAGACTCTCCTGAAGTACCACTACCATTACCCAATGGAATTGGATTTGTGGGTATATTGAATGGAGGTTTATTTGACGGCCTATATAAAGAATACGTAGGGACGTGTATTCCGTTATCCCTAAATCAAGATTCTTGTTATATCCTTGATTTTTATATTGGATTCGGACTTAAAACAAACTCAAGCGTTTCAAGTACTTCTCCTTTTGATATAAACATTTATGGTAATAGTGATTGTACTAAGATACCTTTTCAAGGAACACATTGCCCTCTCGAAAGTGATACAGAAGGATGGAAGTTGTTAAGTGCCAAAACAGTAATCGGCAATAATGAGTGGATAAGAGTAACAATGGAGATTAATCCAGATGAAAATATAGAAGCAATCGTTATTGGCCCAGACTGTGAGGAGACTGCATATGGTCAAGATCGTAGTTACTATTATTTAGACGCTATTTCATTATATGAAAAGAATAATGCTCCGCTAATCAGTGTAGATTCTGGGTTGCCTTGCCTTGAAAATGTTACTATTTCTATACCTTATATTTCGGATTTACTTTCTTATCAATGGTATTTCAATGGTACTGCAATTGTTGGAGCGATAGGTGAGTCATTTATAATTCCAGAAGGGGAAGACGCAGAAGGAGTATATCAAGTCATGATTCAAACATCTGAAAGTTGCTTTACTTCTCCTCCTTATTATTATGAAATTAATGGCTTTCCAATAGCTAACCTTGGAAGTAGACTTACTATTTGTCAAGATGAAGATTTATTGCTAGGAAGTGATAATCTAGGCGAGTATTATCAGTGGAGTACAGGGGATACGACACAGACTATAAGTATTAGTTTACCTGGAGACTATAGCGTTACAGTAACAAATGAATGTGGAAGTTCAACAGCAGCAGTCGATATATTAGAAGATCCAAATTTTCTCTGCTCCTTTGTTACTCCAAATGCATTTACTCCAGATGGCGATGGAATAAATGACTCTTTTGGCCCTTTAACCATGAATTGTTGCTTTAAAAATTACAATATGCAAATCTTTTCAAGATGGGGTAAGATAGTTTTTGAAAGCAACAATCTAAACGTTAAATGGAATGGAAATTATAAGGGGAAGCCGGTGCCTAGCGATGTTTATTTATGGAAAGCGATATACGAATTAGAAGGTGATGTTAACTCAAATAAAATAAAAAAAGCAGGCGACATAACTCTGATTAGATGAAATGAATGTCTAATATACTAACCATATTTAATGAAAACATTAAGCTTTACCCGACTAAATCAACTTTGGTTTAGTATCCGAAAGTTAAATGATTCTTCTGATCAAGATATTAGAGCGTAATATTATTTTTTAACCTGTCAACTTTTTTCAAGACATTACATACGTGCGCATTTTGTTTTATTGGGCTAGCGTCAAGTTTAAAAATGGCTGGTATCTCACGGGGTTACTTTTTTATTTTCTACATATAGTTAAGACAGATTGCGATTTAGCAGAAAGGGGAAGAGGGTGCAATAACAACCCCTACTTGACCTAAAGTAGGTAAAAGTATTTCAATCAAAATACTCTCTATTTTTATTTGCTATAGTCAGCTGGACAAAAAAAACAAAAAAATAACATATTTGTTTTTTTTTAATAAATAATTGTTTTATCTTATGGCATTAAATGATAAAACTAAACTAATACTTCTATAAGAAAGCCACTTTGAGTCTCAGTCATTAACATAGTTATTTTAATGACTTCAAATAGCTTACTTTTCTAATTGCACTGTCCTAACTATTTCTTGCGCGTGCTTTAATAACAATACTATTGTAAATAGGATATCCCTATTTGCAATATACTACTGTTGTTCGAAAATAACTGATTCCTTTTATTCAAGAGGTTGCGTTTTGCTTCGTAATATTCCGTTATTCCACGTAACAATTTTAAACTTAATTTCAACAGTTGGCACTTAAGTGTTGTTATCCAAATAGGAGTGTTTCGCCTGCAACTATCGCTTTTGTTTTTCAAAAGTCTTAAAAAATATTTACACCCTCCATAAATAATGGGGGGGGGGCGAAGTAAACACTTCCTATGTCAAATTAATATATCAGATGCGGTAGCCCTAAGGGTTACTTTTTTCAATTTCTACAAAAATCTTTTTTATCAGAAACATTTATATAGTCTATATTAGATTATCTATCATTTTCACCTAACCCTCTTTAATTATGACAATCAAAACCCAAGGATTTTTAACATTACTATTATTTGTGCATTCTATTGTTTTTAGCCAAACTATTTCCACAACAGACTGCTCAACCCATAATTCCTTTCTAACAACCTCTTCAGTTAATACAATTAAAGAATATGCTAATACCATATCACCCACAGGAATTATAAGCCTCAATTTGACCAAATCGGAAGAATACGGGAGTATTGATTTTTTCTTTCCCTTATTTGAAGTCGATAGTACGAGTACCTTTTGTCCTATTCCCTTATGCCGCAACCACTTTATAGTAGAATTTCTCATTTAATAAT
>CAZDTI010000459.1:0-6862 GCA_964508085.1 uncultured Saprospiraceae bacterium
TTCTTAAGGAAAGCCAAATCTAATTAAAAAATCAGAATTAACAGAATCAGATACTCAATTTTGGATTTAATTTAAATAGGGCGTTTCAATTATTACAAATCTAAAAACCAAGGCACTATACGCTTTTATAAAACTCAGTGGAGTTTTAAATAAAAACGGTATGCTGCCTTGGTTTATTAAAAATGTTAATTTAATTCTTATTAATAATCCTGTGTAACCACCAACTTTCCAGCTCGTCTCCCACTACTCTCCGGCTTCACCCAAACCAAATAATACCCATTCTTCCAAGCCGATAAATCAATCCTTTCATAATTGTCATGGCGACTAGTAAATAAATTGTTGTAAATTGATTGCCCCAGTTGATTTACTATTTCAATATGTACTTCTTCTCGCTCAAAATCAGATAAGTCCACATTTACATATTGCTGTGCCGGGTTAGGAAAAAGTTGTACCGATTTTATGGTTTCCTCCTGTTCTCCATGCTGCGTAAAATTAGAACCACTCGCTGGAACCGTGAAGGTATAGTCTTCTATTTCACCAAAAGGAATACTCCCACAAGGGCTGTCAGCATAACTTCCACGGTTCATAATAATCCGCATTTTTTGCGCTCCTGGCATCGCATCCAACGGCACACCGATGGTTCCATTCCAAGTATAAGTAACGTTTGTACCATCATTTAAGCCCATTAATGCCCCTTGTGTAATCTCATTGTTTTCAAAGAGACCATTTCCATTAAAATCAATGTAAACAGAAAAGTATTGATCATTGGCAAAATAACTAAAGCTAACATCTACAGCAATGTTCGCAGTGGATCCCGGAAGCACAACAGCCCCCAACTCACTGGTGAAATCGCTATAAGTGGATTTGCCGGAAGCCTTATCTAAATTTCCTATTTGAACCCGACTGATCCATTCTCGCCAGGGGAAATCAGATGCAACCGGACAATCAACAGGGTAAGTCGTAAGTGGATTGTTAGCCTGATTATTGTCGCAATCTATATTTGTATAAGTGTCTTCAAAAAGTAGGAAGTAATTTTCTCCAATTTGTACCAACTCTGTAAATGGATAAACTTCTGCCGAGCTTAGTTCTCTCTCCCAAAGAATTTCTCCAGTTGATGATTGTTTGCTGAGTTCCAGAACTTCATTGGCCGGAATATAATCAAAAGGAGGAAAGCTGTTTCTTACATTATAAGATCGACGGGCCATCAAAATATTGCCATCGGGGTCGACTCCTGAGAATGATCGGGTTCTTGTAAAGTTAGTGTTTCCGCCAGCAAAGGTCAGATTGTTGGTGTCGTTATAACTTTTTACAAATACAAACTCATCATTTTCGAATCGGTAAGTACCATTGGATTCTGACCGTATGCTTATGCCACCTCCACCGCCTCCGGCATTTCCAGCGCTACTATTATAAGTCCAAAGCCCACAACTGTTCCGCTGTAAATTAGCGGGCAATGCAATGCCAACAGCCCCGGATAAAGAACTGATCACTTTAGTAGTAATTAGCGTCAAGTTGGAATCCATGATAACCAAATTAGAGTTGTTAGATCCTTGAAAACCTGTATTTTCATTATAGACAAAAGCAAATCGGTTTTGAGCCAGGATCACGGGTGTTTCTAATCTGTCAATACGACCAAGCGTAGGAACCAACTCTTCATATTCAATATTCAACTGAGCATCTGTTTTGATGATATGCAAAACTGTTTTGTCAGGACTAAGGTCAAAAAGAATATATCCGTTATCAAAGGCCAAAGCTACGTCTAATAGGTTCTCGAATTGAGCCAATAAATTAGGTGAAATAGGTATCGTGTTTATCACTACATCAAGAGAATTCAGTTGAAGTAAATTGCCATTTTCAATCTCGTATTTAGTAGGTGGAATTGGTCCTGAACTAGGATCAAAGGAAACAAGTTCGCCAGCTTCATTTATAATGTTCTCGAAATAGATCGGGCCTGCACTCTGAGGTAAAGCAGTGACTACACGTAAATCTCCAGAAGGTAACGTTTCCGCACAGGTATAATAATCACCTATTCCAAAAGTTTTAGCACAAGGAGAACCAGAATTTTCAATCACTGTATAAGCTAACGCAACACTATTGTTATCCTCATTTGTTTCAACAACTGCATTGTACTGGTCAATCGTAGTAATGAAATAATATTCTTGTCCGGTTTCCGTATCTTCAGGAATAAGAATAGGAATACTAAAAGGACTATTGCCCGAAGGAAGAGCATTAAGCTCGCGATAGCCAATAAGCACATCGTCAGGACTTTGCTGTGGATCATCTGAGAGAAAAACGGTCAACGAAAAAAGTTCATCCGGGCCAAATGTAAATTCACTGTTAGATGTGTTGACAGCATTGAAGGAAAATAAGCCTCCTTTCCCCGCTTCAAAAATGGAAATGACTTCCGCATTTTCAATGCTTAGGTCTACGCCTTGATTATTGCCCTCCTTGGTCAAACACCAATCATCTACCAAAAAGGAACCATCTGTACCACTGCTTTTATAAATGCCCACCTCTACAAAAGCAGTGTTAGCAGGAGCAACATAACTTACGGAAAGCGTCTGATATTCTCCACTTGCAGCCACAGCGGCAGACTCCGTATAAATAGGTTGATAGGTTGACGACAAGAACTTTAATCGCATAAAACCAATATTCTCCGTTTGTTTGATTTGGACTGAGGCCGTGTATTCTACGCCAACTTCTCCGGGGACATTTTGTACAATACCGCCATAAAAAGAACCGCTGATTTCCGTGGCATTGGCTCCTGAATTAGCGTCATTAGAAATCGAAAAATTGGTCGCACCAACTGGAGTCCATTCCGGATAGTTATTGTTGCTGTCCTCATAGCCTTCGTTTTTTAACAAGTTATTTACGCAAGTATTATTGCTGGGAACTTCGATGTTGACAATGAAAGAACAAGTAGCATTATTTCCAAAAGGGTCTATGGCAGTGTAAGTTACTACGGTCTGTCCCATAGGGAAAAAATCGCCCGGAGAATAGTTTGCATCAAGAAAGACAGAGGAGGAACAAACATCTGTAGCAGTAGGTGGAGTCCAGTTTACGATTTCTCCATTATTGCTACTTTCTATATTGATGTTTTGAGGACAATCGCTAATGCTTGGAGGCGTTAGGTCAGGATTGCATGGGTCGTTACCATCAGTGCTGAGACACCAAGCGTCTACTAAAAAACTGCCACTGGTAGCACTCGTTTTTTGTAAGGCTACAAATACAAAAGCAGCATCTGTCGGAGCAGTAACATTGTTGATGCTCAGTTCTTGATACTGCCCATTTGCCGGAAGGCTGTTGACATAGGAGGCTCCTGGGATGGGTTGGTAACTGGAGGTTGTAAACCTTAATTGAAGGAAACCAATGTTTTCAGTTTGCTTAACATACGCAGATACATTATAGGTTTCTCCCGGCGTAGCTGGTAAGCTCTGTAAAATTCCACCATAGGCAGATCCACTAACCATAAGGGCATTGTTATCAGAAAAGGCATCATTGGATAAGGAAAAGTCAAGCGCACCATCTTGATACCAAAAGGCAGTATTCTGATTGTTGAATTCATAACCAGGATTGTCTAATAAATTATCAGAACAAATCCCAGAGCTGCCTTCTAAAACCGTAACAAGGAAACTACAAGTTGCTTCGTTTCCCGCAACATCGGAAAAAACGATATTTACGGAAGTATTGCCAATGGGAAAAAAATCTCCAGAGTTATGTGAAGCGCTTACCAAACTTACCCCCGAACAATCGTCTTCAGCGGTGATCGGCAGCCAGGTTACCGGAGTGCCGCCACTGCCAAAAGGGGCGGTGAAACTAAGACTGCTCGGGCAACCCGTGATAACAGGAGGGCTTGTATCAAAAAGACAAGGATTTGGATTCTCTTTGATTAAACAAAAATCATCTACAAAAATATCTCCCGGATTCGGCAGTTTCAAAATAACCGCAGATACAGAAGCTGTATTGTTTGGCGCACCGATAGTGGTGATGCTCGTCTGTTGGTATTCCCCAGTAAAAGGTTCTGCTTCCTGATAGGTCGTAATGATATTATCACTCGCATCCCGGAATCGGATTCGCAGTAAATGATTTTGAGTGACGGCTTTTATCTGAGCAGAAATTGTGAAAATATCACCGGGAGAAGCGGGTAGTTCTTGGATGACCTTTGTGTACAGCGTTCCGCCAATTTGCAAGGCATTATTCCCGGAGAAAGCATCATTAGAAATGCTAAATGTAGGTGGAAATGTAGTACCAAACCAGCCTGTAATATCAGTGTTACTGTCTTCAAAGCCTGGATTGGTTAAAAGGTTGTTTGTGCAATTTTGACTTTGGCCAATGAAGGGGAAACAAAGGATAAAGGCCAAAAGGAAGAAGAGGTTGTTTGTGTAATTTTTCATGGCAAATGTTTTTTGAGTATATCGAATAGTTAGGGTTTAAGTGGATGGGGGGTAGGGGCGAGGGGTCAGGTTCTACAATCGTGTGATCGCTCGCACCTCACCCCTCGTACCTCGCTCCTCACTAAGTCAGCATAAGAATAATTAGAATAAATCCCAGCCCCCCAATTGTAGTGGTGAATATTCCCATCCTTCGTGATTTAGTCCAGCCTGATAGTGCAATAATCGTCATTAAAGAAATGACGCCAATTAGTAAACTGGCGGAACCAACTATTCTCGGAAAGGAAAGCATAGCCTTAGTCACTTTAAATGGAAAGCCTGGAGAGGTAATCATTATAATTTTTGTCATTGAAAAAACGGAAACCAAAAAAGAAGCTGCCGCAATAATAGCAGCTCGAAACAGATTTCTCGAAAGGCGATTTGTTTTTTCATTGTACAATAAAGAGACAATTACCGCTATGGAGAAACCACCCAGTAATGCGCTAATAAAGACAGTTTGCTCCGCAAGCTTATTCCAGTATTCAAAAGATAGTTTAACTTCAATCATGTGTTTAATCGGTTTTATAACCTTACTTTTACAAATCGTAAGGTTCGGGCTTTGTGGTTTTTAGTTTTAATAGTAATGAAATACAATCCAGCATTCCAAGAGGATACATCAAAGGAAAGTGGAGCGGAATCTACTTCGTCAACGTTCAATTGGTGTAAAGGCTGCCCCAATTGATTATAAATCGAAATCTGAACTTCTTCGCCAACCAATGATGCTAAACTTAATTGTAAATTATTCGCTACCGGATTCGGGAAAGCGATAATGCTCTCAAGTGCTTGCTCATAAGTAAAGTCTTCACTGTCTTGACCTTGAAGGTTCGTGCTATTGCTGATAACAATATCTTCCAGGAAATCACATTCAGGTTGCCAACTGATGTTGTACTTGCTTACGCTAAGTCGATAAGTTCCTTCCGGAAGATTGTCTAATGTAAGAGGATTGTCACAATTGTCCAAACAAGTATAGAGCGTTTCCCAAGAGGGGCCGAATACTTTTACAATGATGTGATCTGCACTTAAGCCACTAACCGTTAAAGTGCCATTGTCGATTATATAGCTGACATCGCAAGGAAGTTCGGTAGGAGGGTTGGGGTTTGTGTCCTCCTCACAGGGAGGAATCAGGTTGCCTTTTGATGTCGTTTTTAAAACATAAGTATCCCCCGAACCTGAACCGGCGGAGCTGTCTTTGAACCCCGTAAAAAGAAGGCCACCATCCATCAGCTCAATGATATTGTAAATTCGAACAAAATCATTATCCAGTTCTTGTTCCCAGATCGGATCGCCTGAGCTATTTAGTTTGGCATATTTGTAAAGAAAATCTTGGAAGCCTGTACCCTGATAAGAATACCCAATGACAATATCTTCTTCAATAGTGAGGAGGGCTGGATCATAAGTGTCGCCATCAATGGGATACGACTTCGTCCAAAGAGTCGATCCAGTATTACTTGTTTTTTGAACCCTTGCGAAAAAATCAGATGTTGCTAAATCCCGTTGCGTTGTTCCAATGTAGACCGCATTATTTACTCCTCCTTCCTCTAAAGCGCTAAGGGTTACATCTTCATCAGAGTTATAACTCTTAGACCAAGATAGATTTCCTGCGTTATCAATTTTCATTAAACTAGTTGCCTTAGAAGGGCTTTGGTTAAAAGTTTGAAAAAAGTAACCACCGTCTTTTGATTCTTTAATAAAAGTAAGATTGGGAATGAAAGATGGATTAGGAAGACTTTCGCCATCTGTGTTTATCCACTGAAGATTTCTATCCATATCTATTTTTATATAGTAAGGATAGTAATTGAGATCGGTCGTACTTTTTAGGTAGGAACCGTATAGTAAATAGCCACCATCGCTTAGTTTGGCCACTCTTCTGATTCTAACCGAATCAGCTGCTGGAACGTCAAAACTGGCCTCCCAAATCAGTGTTGCAGTATTACTGTTAGAATAATCGTTATAAGTGTATTTGGAAAGCGTAACATTATTACCAAAGTTGCCGACCGTGCCTAAGACACCATTGTTCAGAAATATAAGTTCACCGTCTTCCTCAAATTCATTAATTCTTCCACCCGTGAGCCCTGCATTAATGCCTTCATAAGCACCACTTTCACTTATCTCTATTTTTCTTTCTGTTCGGAAACCAAAATTAAATTCTTCCGCCATGTCAATAGTAATACTACCATCTTGGTTTTCATTGGCGCTATACTTTCGGCCATTACCTAGCTGAATAATATCAGGATAGGTTTTTTCAAAATAACAACCAGATTCCGTATTGTTGGGCGGCGTACCTACATCAGCCGTACTCGCCTCGTCATCCTCAATAGGATTCGGCGGAAGACCATTGTTAGGAGTACTATCCGCATCGGATTCATTTGCATTACGCACCTGCGCATAAGCCGTAGGCGCTTCCTCTTGCAAAAGGAAATAATTAACGGTTA
>CAZDTI010000460.1:0-6844 GCA_964508085.1 uncultured Saprospiraceae bacterium
CGAATGTTGCAGAAGGTGAAGCAGGGGGTATAACCCAGCACATTGGAGCTCACGAAGTTAAGGTTGGAGAAGAACAAAAACCAATTACTTTCTTGGATACACCTGGTCACGAAGCCTTTACAGCGATGCGTGCGCGTGGTGCGAAAGTTACAGATATTGCCATCATTATTATTTCAGCAGATGATAGAGTGATGCCTCAAACTAAAGAGGCCATCAGTCACGCTCAAGCAGCAGGTGTACCTATTGTTTTTGCCATCAACAAGATTGATAAAGATGGAGCAGACCCAGACAGAGTAAAACAAGAATTGGCAAGTATGAACCTCCTTATTGAAGAATGGGGTGGTAAGTATCAGTCTCAAGATATTTCTGCAAAGCAAGGTACGAACATTGAGCCTTTGCTGGAGAAAATTCTTTTGGAGGCAGAAATGCTTGAATTAAAAGCTAACCCAGAGGCTTTGGCTTCTGGTACGGTGATCGAGGCATCTTTGGATAAAGGTAGAGGTTTCGTTACCAAAGTCTTAGTACTTAATGGTAACATGAAAGTAGGAGATGCCATTGTTGCAGGAGAGCATTCAGGTAAGGTGAAAGCCATGTTTAACGAGCGAGGTAAGAAAGTGAAGAGTGCAGGGCCAGCTACTCCAGTTCTAATACTAGGACTAAATGGAGCACCACAGGCAGGGGAGAAATTCAAAGAAATGGAGAGTGAAACAGAAGCACGTCAAATTGCTTCTCGTAGAGGACAGATTGCTAGAGAGCAAGCAAATAGAGCTTCCAAACGTATCAGTTTAGATGAGATCGGAAGACGATTGGCACTTGGTACCTTTAAGGAACTGAACTTGATCATCAAGGGAGATGTGGATGGATCTATCGAGGCACTAGCGGATTCCTTAATCAAACAATCTCACGAAACGGTACAGGTAAACGTCATACACAAAGCGGTAGGGCAAATAATCGAATCGGATGTATTGTTAGCTTCAGCTTCAGATGCCATTATCATTGGTTTCCAGGTTCGACCATCGCAAGGTGCGCGTAAGTTGGCGGAACGAGAAGGTGTTGAGATTAAAATGTACTCTATTATTTACGAAGCGATTGAAGAGCTACGTTCTGCGATTGAAGGGATGTTGGAACCGACCAAAGAAGAGAAAATTGTGGCGCAGGTGGAAGTTAGAGAAATCTTCAAAATTAGCCGTTTAGGAACCATTGCTGGTAGTTTCGTTACAGAAGGTAAAATCACTAGAAAAACAAGTATTCGGGTTATCCGAGATGGTATTGTAGTATACCCAATGAAAGAAGGTGTTATCGGAGAGCTCGGTTCTCTAAAGCGTTTTAAAGAAGATGCTAAAGAGGTGAAGAACGGAATGGAATGTGGTTTGACCATTAAGAATTTTAATGACATTAAAGTTGGCGATGTAATAGAAGGGTATGAAATTGTTGAGATTAAGCAGAAGCTTAAATAAGTTATAAGTCGCCAACTTAAGAAAATAAAAAGCCTGCCCTGTTTTGGGTGGGCTTTTTTGTTTTAATAGGAAGAGAAATCGACTGATTCTTCTTGACTCGTTTTGTTTACTGCTAATGAATCTAATGAGATGAATGCTGATCACCAATTATTGATCATGCATTTATTCACTTTATATTGTCATCCTGAGCGAGCGTAGCGACTCTTAAGACGACAAATGGTATTCTTTTTATAGAGAGGTTCAGTAGATTTTATGCGAAGCGTAAATGTATCGAGAATTCTAATTCGTAATCAATGAGCAAGACTTCTTAACTTGTACCTCGCTCGAAATACAAACGTATTTGTAGCTACTGATGCTATTGCTGCTTCTGTTCGTTACGTTCGATCGGGATAATAGGAGAAATGTGGGCTATCACGGGATTCAGTGCCGTAGGAAAACACGAATTATTAAATACGTTATGAGGAGAAACAAAATCCCCACGGCGAAATTTCACCGTGGGGATTTTGTTTTTTATGATGTACAATTGTGAATCAAGAACCTTATTCCGGTTCAAACCCAAGTATAATATTAAAGGTTCCAAATCGACTAAATACCGATCCATTCTCCGGAGCATTTTTATCGAAACCTAAACCATAATCAAATCCAAGTGTTCCAAACATCGGTAGGAAAACACGTAGTCCCATCCCGGCAGAACGTTTTACATCGAAAGGGTTGAAGTCTTTGAATCTTCTCCAGGAATTACCTCCTTCTGCAAAAGCGAGAATAAAGATAGTTGCTGATGGATTTAGAGAGAATGGATAACGCAGCTCTACACTGAATTTATCAAACACTGGAGCAGCAGTTACATCTCCATTGACACCTCTGTTTGCTTCCAAATCACCAACGTCATAACCTCTCATTGAGATGATGTCGATACCAGTATAGAAGCTTCCTGTTTGTTGAGAGAAACCGTCACCACCCAATTGGAATTGCTCGAAAGGAGATAATCCAATGTCAGAGTTATATTGTCCAAGCATACCTATTTTACCAGCAAGCTTCAATACCAATTTCTGAGAAGGCTCTAGAGGAGTGTACCACTCAAAATTGAAACGCCATTTGTGGTATTCCAACCATTTGAATCGATCTTCAGCTGCAAGAGTCGAGTAATCTTTTTTGCTGAATAAAGAGTAAGGTGGTGTCAACTGCATCGATAAGGAAAATTTTGAACCTGACCTCGGATAGATTGGATCAGATACATTAGTACGAGTAAAGGTCTGATTGATGCTAAAATTGTAGTATTTACCAGAGGTGATTTGGCTTCCATCCTGTAATTCGAACCCTTGCCACTCATTCAGATTTAAGCGTTGTAAATTCAATGTTGTGTTGGAGATAAAAAAGTCATCCGGGCGTTTCATTCGGAAACCAACCCCCACAGAACCACCAAGAATATTGAAGCCTCTGTGGCCATCAACAGAACTAGGTACACCATTTGTTAATCGATTGTAATACGCTCCGACAGAAAGAGAAGTTGGTTTTTTACCACCTAGCCAAGGTTCTGTAAAGGAAATGTTATACGATTGGTATCGGCTACCATTGGTTTGTGCTCTTAGCGAAAGTCGTTGTCCATCTCCCTGTGGAAGTGGACTCCAGGATTCTTTTTTGAAGAAATTACGCAAGGAAAAATTATTAAAAGAAACACCAAGCGTACCAATTACTCCACGGCCTCCTCCTGCCCAACCAGCAGATAATTCTAGCTGATCGGAAGGCTTTTCTTCTAATACATATTCTATATCAACAGTTCCTCTTTGTGGATTAACCGGCGTGTTGATTTCCATTGCTTCTGGGTTGAAGTAACCGAGGTTGACAATCTCCCTTTGAGAACGAATAATATCGGTACGGCTAAACTTTTGTCCAGGGCGCGTACGTAACTCTCTACGAACCACATGCTCGTGTGTCCGGTCGTTTCCTCTAATGACAACTCGATCAATAGTCGCCTGAGGACCTTCGTAAATTCTGATTTCCAAATCAATAGAGTCACCTATAATTGCAGTCTCCACAGGATCTACTCTAAAAAAGAGATAACCGTTGTCCATATAAACGGTACTGACATCTCGTCCATCTGGACTAAAACGAAGACGTGTTTCTAATAACTCTTGATTGAAAATATCTCCTTTTTTAATACCTAAGATATTATCGAGTACATCTGTTTTGTAAATGGAGTTTCCTTTGAAAGCTATGTTTCTAAAGTAGTATCTTGGCCCCTCAAACATATCCATGTGGATTTGTAAATCACCATCTTCTTCTCTCCATATACTGTCCTTTATAATTCTTGCATCTTTGAACCCTACGGTATTGTAATAAGCAATAATCATTTGCTTATCGTTTTCGTATTCTTCTTTTATAAATTTAGAAGAAGCGAAAATTTTCTTTTTCCGGCGGGTGCCTTTCATCAGCTTTCTCAGCTTTTTGTCTTTTAGGTTAGTATTTCCATCAAAAGTGATGTCTTGGATTTTAACCTTTTTGTTTTTATCAATGTCAAAAATCAAGCGAACCGCATTCGTTCTTTTTTTGTCTTCTTCTTCGGTGATAACAACAGTAGCATCTAGAAATCCTTTTTCCTTATAATATTCTTTGATACCATTCGAGACATTTACTTTGGCATGTTCAGTTACGATGCTTCCTTTGAGAAGATGTTGTTGGATGATGTCATTAAGGTCATCGTGTTTGTTCTTTTTTACCCCTTTAAAGGAGTGCTCTGTATATCGAGGCCTCTCCTGAACGCTGATTTCTAAGAAAATAACTTCCCCAACTGACTTTTCTTTATAAATTTGAACATCTGTGAATAGCCTCAATTTCCAAAGTGCTTTCATTGCCCTTTGAATATCGGGGCCAGGAATCCGAACCTTCTCACCGACCTTAAGACCTGTAAGAGAAATAATGGCGTTGTCGTCACTGTATAGAGCGCCAGTCACCCGAATTCCCCCTATTTCATATTCTTTAGGAGTCGCATAGTCAATCACAGGAGGAATGCTGTCATTCGTTTGAGCCTGTAAGAAAGAAGCGTTAAGAACAATCTGGCTGAGCAGAACAAGTGTAAAGAGCCAAAGTTTTTTCATTGTTTTATTTATTTATAAGTATTTCTCCTGTGAAGAAGCCAGTGTTTTTATAGCAGTTTTGTTATTCTTATAGATCTGATAACTTTCCTTCGTCCCTTAGGTGCGCGTTGGCGAGATAAAGTTGTTTCCGGTATAAAATTTATGTGAACGATAGTAAGAGGTGATCTAATATTCGCGGAATATTCGCATAACGTTTATTTCACCTGTTCCCCCGTTTTCCCAAATCGCCGTTCTCTATTTTGGAAATCAATTATAGCTTCATAGAAATGTTGTTTTCTGAACTCTGGCCAGAAAATATCCATAAAATGAAATTCTGTATAAGAGATTTGCCAAAGTAAAAAATTACTAACTCGGTGCTCTCCACTAGTTCTGATTAGTAATTCTGGATCAGGAATACCTTTGGTACTTAATGCGGAAGCAAATACTGCCTCACTAATTTCCTCTGGTTTTATTTTGTTGGTTTCAACTTCCCTTGCTAGGGTTTGGGCAGCGTTTAAAATTTCCCAACGAGCACTATAATTCAGGGCTAAAACCAAAGTCATCCTAGTGTTGTTTTTGGTATTTTCAATCGCTTCCATTAAGGTTTTATAGGTTCTCTTTGGAAGTTTGGTTAAATCACCAATTGCCTGAAGTCGGATGTTGTTTTTATTGAGCGTATTGATTTCCTTTCTTAATGTTTCTACGAGTAAAGACATTAAAGCATTGACCTCAAATTTGGGGCGATTCCAGTTCTCGGTAGAAAAAGCATAAAGTGTCAGGTATTCAATCCCTATTTCAGCGGCTGCTTCTGTGGTTTCTCGTACCGAAACAACACCGTTTTTATGGCCAAATACACGCTGTTTACCGTGTTGTTTAGCCCAACGGCCATTACCGTCCATAATGATGGCAATATGGCGAGGGAGTTTTTCCTTTATTATTTGATCTTTTAATTCCATAACTTGGTGTAAACCAAATGAGTAAATAGCAGTTTATTCATAAGCTCATGTACATAAACAGTCCTTTCGGCTATTAGAGGCGCAAAGGTAACAAAAGAACGGAAAAAGGAGGGTATAGTACATACACTACCAAAGCGAAAACAAGGAAAAGCGATTAAAAAGTAGGCTCTTTGACGAACTTGAACGGTTTTCAGCCTGATTCGTTGTTTTTAGAACTCCTTAAATAGATTTTCCACAGGTTTTCATCGTGCTAAGTTTGATTCTAAAACTTTTTTGAATGTGCTGATCATAGTCAAATAAGAAAAAGGAAGAGGTCAAACCAATCTATCTGTTTATTTTTGCGTAAAAACCGAAATACAATCACAAATACAATTATGAAATTCAGTAACTACGACTACCAGCGCCCTTCTATAGAAAGTCTGACAACCCAGTTCGCCGATTTACTCAGCCAATTTGAAGCAGCCCCAAACGCCATCCTTCAAAACAAACTGCTTGATGAAATCAATGACCTTCGGCAAAGTTTTCTCTCGATGTACAACATTTGTTACATCAGACACACGATCAATACTAAAGATTCTTTTTACGAAGCCGAGAATAAGTTTTTCGACTCTGCTAATCCTGATTTTGGAGCTTTGGTCAATAAATACTACCGTGCTTTGCTCGCTTCTCCTTTTCGGAAAGAGTTGGAAGAACGGAGAGGTAGTCAATTATTTGTAATTGCGGAACTAAGCTTAAAAACATTCGAACCGGCTATTTTGGAGGACCTAAAAGTGGAAAATAAGCTGGGAAGTGAATATGTTAAATTGAAGGCTTCTGCTAAAATAGAATTTGAAGGAAAGGAATATAACCTATCAGGACTTACTCCTCTGGAAACAGGGAAAGACAGAAATACCCGTCAAAAAGCTGGTGCAGCAAAGTGGGCTTTTTACGAAAAGCATGGGGCAGACTTTGATCAACTCTTTGATAAAATGGTTAAGGTTAGGCATGAGATGGCTCAAAAGCTGGGTTATAAGAATTACATCGAATTGGGTTATGCCCGTATGCTTCGTTCTGATTACAATGCTGAAATGGTGGCCAATTATCGGCAACAAATTTTAGAACATATTGTACCACTTACTCAAGAACTATATAAGCGTCAACAAAAAAGACTAGGACTGGATTCGCTATTTCATCACGATGAAGATTTTCGATTTCCCTCTGGAAATCCGGTGCCAAAAGGAAGTCCGGAATGGATTGTAGACAATGCTAGTACGATGTACAAAGAACTTTCCGATGAAACTGATGAGTTCTTCAACTTTATGGTTGATAATGAGTTGATGGATTTAGTTAACCGGGAAGGGAAAGCAACGGGTGGATA
>CAZDTI010000461.1:0-6814 GCA_964508085.1 uncultured Saprospiraceae bacterium
AGCGGTTCGGTGGCCAATGCGGAGGCACCAATCATAGAATTATCGACCTGTACAGATCGCTGGTAGAAAAGGTCGAAGTCATATTCTTTGCAACACTTTTCAATAGCAGCCATACAGTACTGCCTCTTGCTTTCTTCTTTTGGTAAAAAAAACATACCCACTCCATATTTTCCGGGAGCAGGTAAGTTGCGTTTAGTGAGTTTCGCTTCTTTCCTAAAAAGTTTATCGGGAATTTGAATTAATATTCCAGCACCATCACCAGAGTTGGGTTCACTTCCAACAGCTCCTCTATGTTCCATATTTTCCAACATGGTTAAGGCGTTACTGACCAATTTGTGCGTTTTTACGGCAGAAATATTGGTGAGTAATCCCACGCCACAAGCGTCTTTATCTTCTCTCTGATCGTATAGGCCAAAGTTTTGTTGATCAACATCTTCTTCCATGTTTCTGTTTTTTACGGTTACGTTTAAAATTTGGACTATTTGCAGTTAGCGTTTTATACGAGTTGTTCTCCCAAATGTGTCAATCCTTTATTAGCCTAGTTTCTAAAAAGACTGTCCTCTAATTGTCTATGGAGAAATTTGCCCACTGTCACACTTTATAAACAGCCACTATTAAACCACTTTGGTGGAACATTTAGGACATCAAGCCAGCTCTGAATCTATTTGTTTTATTGAAATTGAAAGGCTTTGCACTCTTCGGAAAGAGGGATAAGCCCGTTTGAATGGAATTGGGTGGTTCAATCATAGAGCTGTTATAGCTTTATGAAAATAGGTAGAATGTGCTGAATTACTGGGGTTTAATTTTTTATTTTATGACGTCAATAGGAGTTGTGGTGTTTGTAAGTGTTTGAATATCAAATATTTGTGTGTTGTTATATTGTTATGGCCATCAAAGGGTTGTTGAATGGATCCGTAAAAATAGAATCAAGACTTTCTATGATGCTAAAGATCCCATGTATCAAGAACTTATATCAGCCCTCATTTACATGTTTTAATTATCAATTCGTAGGAGTGGAATAAACTAGCTGTTAGAAGGAATTTCACTTAAATAGAAGGTGATGTTTTCTCATTGAATGGACACTAAAGCACTTTATAACCCTTAATATTCAATTTAAGTGTACTTCTTTTCCCACATTCAAACAATCATCAAAATAAACCTTATAATTGTGTCAAATTAATACTATAGATGACCAACGATCAATTAAAAAAACTAGAAACGGATCTGTGGGCTTCCGCCAATGCACTCCGAGCATATGGTGGACTCAAAGCTTCAGATTACGCCGTCCCAGTCCTGGGATTAATATTTCTGAAATTTGCGGATAACAAATACAGCCAATTCGAAGAACAAATTCTAGCGGAATACAACAAAAAGAAAGGGAAAAGAACCGAACAAGCCATCGAAGAAATTGCTATCGCAGCCTGTGGATTTTACTTACCCAAAAAATCTCGCTTCGAAACTTTATTGAACTTACCAAGCGATAAAAGCATGGCAAAGGCCCTGCGTACAGCCATGGAGGGGATCGAGAAATACCAAGACGCCAAGTTTAAAAACGTCTTGCCGACTGAGGCCTACTTCGATATCGAAAAAAAGAAGGACGATATTCTGCCACAACTCTTAAAATCCTTTTCGGATATTCCGCAGGACGCGACAGGTGATATTTTTGGAAAAATCTATGAATACTTCTTAGGTAAATTCGCTATGAGTGAAGGACAAAAAGGTGGCGAGTTCTTTACGCCAACTTCTGTCGTTCGTTTTATCGTAGAAGTGATCGAACCCTTCAACGGGAAATTATTTGATCCCGCTTGTGGTTCGGGTGGAATGTTCGTACAATCCGCTACTTTGATTCGAAACTCTCAACGGGACTTAAATGACATTTATGTCTGTGGACAGGAATACATGGGCGAAACCGTTCGCCTGGCAAAAATGAACTTATTGGTCAACAACCTAAGAGGCGAAATACTCGAAGCCAATTCTTATGACAGCGATCCCTACGATAGTTATGGCAAGTTTGACTACGTGATGGCGAATCCACCTTTTAATGTCAAGTCCGTCAAAGAAAGTACGGTCAAAGAGGATAAGAGATTTTACGAATATGGCTTGCCTAAAAACAAAGGTAAGAAGGACGATAAAATCACCGATGCAAACTATTTATGGATTTCTCTTTTTGCAACTTCCCTAAATGAAACGGGACGTGCAGGTTTTGTTATGCCGAACTCCGCCTCCGATGCCCGAAACTCCGAATACGAAATACGTAAGAAAATAGTAGATAGCGGAATGGTCGATTGTATGGTCAGTATGCCCAGTAATATGTTCTTGACTGTTACCCTTCCTGCGACTTTATGGTTTTTTGATAAACAAAAAATCCAGACGGATCGAAAGGATAAAATTTTATTCCTTGATGCGAGAAAAACCTTTCGGCAAATTGATAGAGCGCATCGAGAATGGACGGAAGAACAGCAGCAAAACCTGGCGGCCATCGTTCGACTATACCGTGGAGAGGAGGAGCGATTTACGGATTTGATCAATCAATATTTTGAAAAAATAAACGACCTCATCATTGGGGAGAATACAGATGTAAAAATGTATAAGTTGGTGGAAGATTTAGACGATTGGAAAGAGAGTACCTCCACCTGGATGAATAGCCAACTCCGCAGTGCTTGGACGGATGCCGGGGCTAATTTGACGGAAAAACAAAAAACAATCGCTGGAGATTTTCATGTGGAAGACCATTTTACTAAATTAGAACTTCAGTTCAAACCGCTTTTCGAGCATTACAGTGAGCTATTTGGCTGGGCCGCTGGCTTTGTGGAAGATTGGTCTAAACACTATAAAACGGCGAAACGTGCGAAACAAATCAAATCGCATAAGGCCCTAAAGGAAATACTGGAGGGTACACAAGTCAGAATAACAGAAGCGCTCCGGATTTTTAAAGTCATCGAAAAAGGCCTGGAGGAACTGATGACCTTTTTTGATAAGAAATTAAAAATTACTAAGAACAAAAAGTACAAAGCGGCTAAAGGGACTTATGATGCGGCCTTTGTACAAAAGGCGAATCGCTTTAAAGAACGAGCTTCAAAAATTCAATATTTTTTAGAACAAATACAATGGTTGCAAGAGCGTTTTCCGGAAGGGAAATATGAGGATGTGGTGGGCTTGTGTAAGGTGGCGGATCGGGAGGAGTTTGTAGAGGAGCAGGATTATTCGCTGAATGCGGGGCGGTATGTGGGGGTGGAGGTTGAGGATGATAGTATTACAGAGAAGGAATTTAAGGATTTGATAAACCATAAATTTAAGTCTTTTAGTAAGTTATCAGTTCTAAGTCGAAATTATGAAAAAGAAATAACGGAAGGTTTAAAAACACTATTAGCATGATTTGGAGTTGGGTAAAGATTAAAGACATTAAATCATGTGAAAAATATTCACTCGTAGGCGGACCCTTTGGTTCTAACTTATCTGGAAAACACTATGTAGAAGATGGTGTACCAGTAATAAGAGGAGCAAATCTACCCTTTAGTAAAAAGTTTGATTGTTCAAGTTTTGTTTTTGTTAGTGAAGAAAAGGCAAATAGGTTGATTTCAAATACGGCTTATCCAGGTGATATTGTTTTTACTCAAAGAGGGACACTTGGCCAAGTAGGTATAGTTCCAGATGATTATGAGAGATATATAGTTTCTCAAAGTCAAATGAAATTGACAGTTGATGAGACTAAAGCATCTCCATTATTTATATACTATTATTTTAGAACAGAGGAATGTATAAAAAGAATTGAAAATGTGGCTTTGTCTTCAGGTGTCCCTCATACAAACTTAGGAATCTTACAAGAATTTAAAATTCCTTTTCCTCCATTACTCATCCAAAACAAAATCGCCTCCATCCTCTCCGCCTATGACGACCTGATAGAAAACAACAATCAACGCATCCAACTTCTGGAAGAAATGGCAGAAGAAATCTACAAAGAGTGGTTTGTTCGGCTGCGTTTTCCGGGGTATGAAGATTGTAAATATTTTGATAAGGAAGGGAAGGAAGTGGAGCGGGGGACTGTTGGGGCTTTGCCGGAGGGGTGGACAATTAAAAAGTTTCGAGAATGTTTATTGCATTATATAGGAGGAGGTTGGGGAGAAGAATACCCAAAAGGGAAAAAGACTTTCCCTGCCCATGTAATTAGAGGAACAGATTTTCCAAAATTCAATATAGGGCAACTAAATTTTGATATTTTAAGATTTCATGCAGAATCCAATTTGGCTAGTAGAATCTGCCAACCAAGGGATATAATTTTTGAAGTCTCTGGTGGGACTGAAACTCAATCTTTAGGAAGAACAATTTTTTTGACTAAAGATGTCATTGAAAGATTTGGTGATCCTGTAATTGGTGCAAGTTTTTGCAAACTTATAAGAGTAAATCCTAAAATCATATCTCCATTTTTTATCAATAGTTTGTTAAAAAGAATGCATTCTACAGGTGAATTGAAAGTCTTTCAAGTGCAATCAACAGGAATTAGTAATTATCAGTTTGAAGACTTTATAGATGCAACAAAAATATTTATTCCTGAAAAACCAATTCAGAATAAGTTTCAAAAAATAATTGAGCCAATGATTAATGAGGTGCAATTGCTTGGAGCTAAAAACCAACTCCTCCAAGAAACCCGCGACCTATTATTACCCCGTCTAATCAGTGGAAAATTAAGCGTAGAAGAAATAACAATGAAAGTATGATGAACTTCGAGACTTGTCAAAAACTAATTAGCGAATTTCAATCCTTTGAAGAAAAGTATAGGGAGAATGCTTTTGCTGTAGAAAAGGAAAAGCTATTGGTTTTGGAAAAGGATTATCAAGGCTTAACAAAAGTATTAGATCGAATAGAGCTCTCTGAAAGTCCGGATTATAATATTTTTGAAATTCTGAATGTTCGGCGTTACGAAGAAAAGTTGCATACCCCTTTTTTATGCAACTTATTAAATCCAAAAGGGAGTCATGGACAGGGTGCGTTATTTTTGGATTCTTTTTTTGAGGACGTATTGAAATTAAAGTATCGCTACGAAAACATCAGTCACTTTAGTATCATCGAGGAGAAGCTTAGCGATTCGGGAAGAATTGATATCATCTGTTCCTTTTATTTTGATGACGAAAGAGTGGGAATTGTCATTGAAAATAAAATCTATGCTGCGGATCAACCCAATCAACTGCAACGCTATTATGATTATTTGGTCAAGAACCTGGGCTTGAGGGAAGCACATAGAAAACTATATTATTTGAGTCCTCGTAAAACTCAGCCGACTTCAAAATCTATGGATAAGGAGACCGCGAAAAAACTTAGAGCCAGTGGCGAATTGACGGAGATAGGTTATTATGCAGAAATTATTCCGTGGCTGTTAAAGTCTTTAGAGGAGATACAATCTGAAAATACGAAATACATTATTCAACAATATATACAAGCTACCAAAAGATTATGAATAAAAAATACACCGACGAAGTTTTTAAGTTTTTTACGGAAGATGAGGAACGATTTCTTATGATGGGTAAAATTGCTCAGCATGAACCCAATGTCAAAAGAGAATTAATACAGGGGTTTTGGGAAGAGTTAAAAGTAATATTGAAGACAGAGTTTGAAGGAAAAAATGAAGACTGGGAAGTTAAATTCTCAGATGATTTTTCGATATTTTATAATAAAATTCTCCTTTGCCGAAAAGAATGGCCTAGAGATCATAATGAATATCCTTTGGTTTCTATTGCCATTGAGAGTTTGTTTTGGGGGAATCAGCCTTTTATTGGAGTTTTAGTTATTTATACAAATGATTCCTACGAAACCGAAGGTATTAAAGAGCTTATTAGAAGGGCTGAACAGTTTTCTGATTTAGGGATCGAGAAAAAGAATAAATGGTATCCTGTGATGCGAGACACTTCACTTAGCTTGGTGGATTATGAACGGTTGGTAGATATTCTCCCCGCAAAGAAGTCAAAAACAATTGAAAGTCTGATACTAGAGACGAGACGTTATACAGAAGCACTTGATGGTTTTATGAAAGCAAACAATTATCTTAGGGCGTATAGAAAAGAAAAATAACAATCTTCAGATGCTTCAAATTTTTCTCTTGAATATATTAACAAGTTAATATGGCATTCATCAACGAATCACATATCGAAGACGCCGACATTGAATTCTTTCTCCAACAATTGAATTACAAAAGCCATATCAATGCCTGGAAGAAGAAATTAGTTGGTAGAAATAATCTAAAGGATGTCGTTTTAAGAGATCAGTTAGAAACGAAACTCATAGCGCTCAATCCACATTTACCCGCATCCTGTATCCAGTCCGCTGTCACCGAGCTTTGTAAAAGTAGAGCCAACCAACTCCCCGTTCTTGCTAATAAAGCCGTTTATGAACTCATCAAAAACGGAGTTCCGGTCACTTTTAAAAATGCAGCAGGTCGCGCTGAAAATGATTATGTAAAAGTCATTGACTTTGATACGCCAGCCAATAATGACTTTGTAGTAGTCACTCAACTTAGTATTGAATACCTCGCTACTGAAAATATCACCCGTCGTCCAGATGTATTGTTATATGTCAATGGTTTGCCCTTGGTGATGATAGAACTAAAGAATGCCACGGAAAAGGTCAAAGTCGGTTTTGACAAAAATCTAAAGGATTACAAAAGAGATATTCCACAGTTGTTTTGGTATAATTGTTTTGTGGGTATCTCGAATGGCATCCAAACCAGAGTCGGTTCTTTTAATGCACCTTGGGAACATTTTTTCTCCTGGATAAAGCTGACGGACACCTCTGTTTCTCATGATCAAATGAATTTAGAAGAAGT
>CAZDTI010000462.1:0-6806 GCA_964508085.1 uncultured Saprospiraceae bacterium
CTATGTAGGGAAATTTGGCTTGTTACTCATTGAATTACATACCGTAAACCCAGAACTGGTTGCACAAAATCTAGGAAATACAGCTGCTACGGCATATGACCTGACACACGGATATTCAGATCAATATATACTAGAAATTGAGGAGTACCTAAAACTAATTCAAGAAGCGGGTTTGATCCCCGATATGGATAAGTTTAGAAAGTTTCCGAATTCTGATTTTGCTACCGTATCAATTAGTTTATTGAAAGCGAAGGAATGATTAATAAACACAAAAAAAAACTAGGAGATGTAATGTAGTGGCAGTTGCCTTAAAACCGTGTTTCTTTTTCTCCTAGTTTTTTACCTGTTTTCAATCTGCATCTTTTTGCAATACTTGATAAAAATAAGGTCGAAGATCGCAGGCTGCTCTTTTTAACAATGACCCTCCGGAAGGGAAATTTCGATAAGAGCCGCCTTCATCTTCACAACCGGAATACAAGGCCCGATCGTCTCCAGTAACATCTGAATAGGTGTTTGACCAATGCTCCTTACTTTGAAAAAATGTGGACTTTAGCTCTTGATTCGTTTCGGTGTCGATCAGGGAAAAATGCATTTTTAGATTAGCAGATTTTGATTGTTCATAAGTGGTGACCTGTACCGATACGGTTTTGTATATAACCTCCCTCACCTCTACCCAAACGGAATCAGTGGCATTCCATAGGGTTGTTACCTTACAACCATCTTCGACTTCTTCACTGTTGCAACAGTCTGAAGAGCTTTCATTATTATGACTCACATTCAAGTCATAAAAATACACCTCAACGCGATAGTCCGCTTGTTCCACTGTTTCGGAATTGAGGTGTAGAACTTGCCAACCTCTGCGATACGGGAATTCTTGGCGGCCAATAAGCTGACTAAATAATTGGCTATGTAAGGGTGTATCTCCTTTCGCCGAAATTTGGTCTATCAAAATGTTTGTGGTACCTAATTCATACATTTCTTCCTCGAGTAGTGGAGCATCTTTGAAGTTCGACCGATAAAAGCGACATTTTTTTATTAGTTCAAATGCTTGTCGGGCATCTTGTCGATTGCCTTTTCGAGCCCTTCCCAAGAATTCTTGCGCATAAGCATAATAATACAAAGCGGATTTATCTGTGGCCTCTTCCAACAAGTCATCTGCAGGGTAGAAATTAAGATACGGTTGGATATTGATGTCTTTGAGGCGGTTTACAATTAGAAGGACTTTTCTTTGACGTTCATCAATTTGGAGCGCCTTGTCATAAATGCTGGGCCAAATGGAAGGTTGGCCAGTAGCCCGCATATTGCTAACCTTTAAAGAGTCTTGACGGTTCAGTTCGGCAAATGATTTTTCGAAGGCATCGAGTTGATGTGATCTTACTTTGCCTTTTCTTAATTGTCTCGAACTGACTTTAAGTGCTTTTTCATATTTAGCTTTTTTTACCAACTTTTGAGGGTTGATACAAGCGGCTAAAAAAACTAAAAGAGTCGCGGAAAGGAGTAGGTAAAAATTTTTCATAGCTATTGGTTTAAAGTGATTATTTCTAACTAAAGTAGGGGGAATAATTATGAAAAACTCTTAAAACTCATTTGGCGAGACTGTTAAATTTTGTTAAATCGTGTTAAATCAAAGGTGGTTTTATTGGAATGGAAGTGTTAAATGTTAAAAAGAGGAAATCAGGCCATCAATGAAACTAAATAGGGGCTACTATCGCTCCGAACGAGGGGATTCCTGCTTGGTGATTTTTTAGAATATACTTACCTTGGTGCGATTGTAGAATTTGTGCGTGTATTGTTAATTGTACCCTTGGCTTCCTGCATTTTTAAAACCATCACAATCATGAAACCTTACCTGCTCTTATTCCCTTTTTTCCTCTTTCTATTCTCCTGCAACAACATTCAAAAAACCATAGAAAAAGAACTCGCCCTCTCCAAAATCACGACTACTCCAATCAACAGCAGCATCCGCGCCCTCGAAGTCATCGATGACAACAACATTTGGTTCGCAGGCTCGAAAGGCAAATTCGGTTTCAGTAAAGATGCTGGAATGACTTGGACTGTTGACAGTATACAAACAGACACCATCATCCCGCACTTTAGAGCCATCGCTCATACGGAAGAAGCGATTTTTCTATTGAGCATTGAATCACCAGCGCTGCTTTACAAAACGGAGGACGAAGGCAAAAACTGGGAAATCGTTTATCGGGAAGAACATCCCGCGGCCTTCTATGATGCCATGGTTTTCTGGGACAATAAAGAAGGCATTGCAATGGGCGATCCCACAGAGGGTTGCCTGTCTGTCATCGTGACCCGGGATGGCGGGAACTCTTGGACAAAAATACCCTGCGATTTACTACCTCCAGCAGCGGAAGGGGAAGCTGCCTTTGCCGCCAGCAACTCCAACATCGCAGTCTACGGACAACATGCCTGGATCGCTAGCGGGGGTAAAAAGTCCAGAATATTTCATACGGCGGATCGTGGAAAAACTTGGGAGGTATTTGACACACCCCTTATTCAAGGTGGGCAAATGACGGGTGCTTTTACATTAGATTTCAAAGACGAAAACAACGGAATTATTTTTGGTGGCGACTGGGAGAAAAAAGAAATCAATATCAAAAACAAAGCAATTACAAATGATGGTGGTAAAACATGGCAGCTAGTGGATGGTGGCGATACGCCCGGCTATCGCTCCTGCGTTCGCTACTTTCCAGATAGTAAAAACAATGCGATTATGGCGGTCGGAATTCCAGGCGTTTCTTATTCTCCGGATGGAGGTCTGCATTGGAAATCTTTTAGCGATGAATCTTTTTATACTGTTCGCTTTGGTAGCAAAAAGAATGTTGCTTTTGTTGCCGGGAGTGAAAAGATTGGTCGTATAGAACTAATTGAAGTTGAAATCATCACTAAATAAAAACCAATTAATAAATGCGATCTAATCTAAAAGCCCTTTTTATTTTACTCCTTCCTTTATACCTTCTCGCGCAAGATCCATCGGAAGGGCTAATGATAAACGACCTCTCCCTCCACCCCATGGAGGATATCGCCAAACCAGCTTACCTAAACACCATAACCGATCCCGCTTTCGGAACCACCATCAGAAGAATCACGAATGCCAATCCAGGAGAAGTCATCGTCCCAATGTACAGCACCATTCAAGCATGGAATACCAATGAGTCCCTAATGATTTTATACAATCAGTCCACTGGCGTGCATGAGTTGTTAGATGGAATGAATTATGAATTCATCAGAATATTAAATGATATTGTGCCGATTGATTTGGAACAAATATTCTGGGATTTCAATGACCCGGATGTCTTGTATTATCCAGATGCGCAGACTAATGATTTTGTACGGTATTCGGTAAGCTCGCAATCCAAAGAAACGCTTGTTAATCTTGCTGCTGTTTCCAACTGTACTGCGGACTTGGAAATGGGGAATGACATTCAAATGATGTCCTGGGATTCAGATGTTTTCACCTTTAGATGTGGCAATGAAACCGCTTATTTCTATCGAATTTCTACAGGCGTATTGACAAGCTTTAGCATTAATGATCTGAATAATGCAGCTCCAGCGGTGGCACCAAGCGGCAACCGTTTTTATCACGAAAATGAAGTCTATGATGATTCTGGAAACATACTGTTAGAGCTGAATGAAAATAGCGTGGAGCATTCTTGCATTGGTAAGCTACCGAACGGTAATGATGCCTATTTTGCCATCGCATTTGCAGAAGGGCCACTTGGAGGCTGTATCGGAGATATTATTGCGCATGATTTGACAACGGGCCTCTGTTTTCCAGTTATTAGTGAAAGTCAAGGCTACGATTATCCGCAGTCTGGAACGCATATTTCAGCCTTAGCACATAAGAACATGGAAGGAGGTTGGGTAGCCGCTTCTATGATTGGTTATGACCAGGATGGCCAAGAATTATTGGATCAGGAATTAGTTATTGCGAAAGCGACAGATGGTGATATTAAAGTGTGTCGGATTGGACATCATAGAAGCGATGAGGATCAATTTGATTATTGGGGAGAGCCACATGCGGTAATCAGCCCTAGTGGTACGCGGGTTCTATTTGCCTCCGATTGGAGCGGCACGGAAGATGGCGAATCCATTGATTCTTATGTGGTGGAGCTGCCTGCTTTTTTGAATTCGGTTTCGACCTCGGATTTGGAATATGATGGAATAGCGTATCGCTTGTTTCCAAATCCGGTGGAAGATAATTTGCTTATTGAATTTGAAAATTTGAATAGCAAGGAGATGGTGATTTGGATCTATGATTCGAGAGGGCAGGAGGTACGTATTGAGAAACTTAGTGGAGATCGGTTTGACTTGGAAATGAGCGATTTGAGTAGCGGAATATATTTTTTTGCAATAAAAAAACCTGGAGGGATGGGTGCGAGGGGGAAGTTTATTAAAGGATAAAATTCGCACTACAAGGAATCGCTTTCAACACTTGGTGATTTTTTGGAATATCCTTACCTTGGACTGTCCGGGCTGGTAGCCGCCTTGTTTTGAGCGTGTATTGTTTTAGCGTTCGACAAGCAGCTGGGATTATGAAAGCTTTTTTAAGCATTAGAAATACCTATTCGAAAAGAATAATTCTGGGATTCCTTGGCGCAACTCAAAGGCAGGAGGAGATGAAGAAGAATTAATGGTGATCAATCACTGCCTCAATATACGGGAAACCTATGGCTCTTCTCCTATGGCTGATGCTAAAGGCCGGGCCGCTGCAGTGAAGCGTTATCTGGATTCAGGTAAAATCTCTTCGAAGAAGGGGAGTTTTAAGTCAAACCGGATGTTAAGATAATTGTTTTAAATAATTGGTGGAATGCTGTCATTACTACAGATTGTTTTATGGAGGATTATTATAGCAGATTGACAATTATAATGATCAATCAAGGAATAAGGTAATATAGAATATGAAAAAAATAAAAATCTTTTTAGCGTCGTCTAATGAATTAAAATCAGATAGAGAAAAGTTTGAAAATGAAATAGGTAGGAAGAACAAACTTTTGGTGGATAAAAATGTTTCGCTTCATCTCGATATATGGGAAGATCTTTCTGCACAAATGTCTGCTACCAGGTCGCAAGACGAGTATAATAAAGAAATTCAAAAGGCGGATATCTTTGTCTTATTAATACACACAAAAGTCGGAATCTATTCTGAAGAGGAGTTTGATAAAGCATTAGAAAGTTTTAAAGCCAATGGCAAACCTAAATTAATTGTTTATTTTAATCAAGAATCTTTTGGGATAGATAATAGAGCTGATATTAATTCATTATGGAAATTTAAAGACAGGTTAAAAGAATTAGATTATTTTCCAGCTAAATATAAAAACCCAGATAGTCTTTGGAATCAATTTAATAAAGAGTTGGATCGCTTGCTTTTTGATAGTTCAGCGTTTGAGGGTGCTACGTCTAATTACAATGGGGTTGCCATCTCAAAAGCCCTTGGCGCTATTCCTGCAATTCCCAGTTTGTTTATAGGCAGAGATAATAGTACGGAAGAGATTCACCAACGATTAAAAGATAATAATACCAACAATGTATTATTGCTTATAAATGGGAAAGGAGGCATTGGTAAAACAACTATGGCTTCTCAGTATTATTTTGACTATACTGAATATTACTCGCATTTGATATGGATTGTATCAGAAAAGGGAATTAAAGAAGCAGTGGTTTCTTTGGCTTTATCTTTAAAGATGAGTTTTCCTGAAGGCCTCAGCCCCGCTCAACAAGTAAATGAGGTCCTAAGAGAAATTTCAGATTTAAACAAACCGGTACTTCTTATCATCGATAATGCGAATGACATTAATGATTTGGATGATAATTTCAAATTATTAAGACAATTCCATCATATCCATATTTTGATCACATCGAGAATTGATAATTACCAAAATATTGAGACCTATAAAGTAGAGCATCTGGATAAAAAATCGGCCGATGATTTATTCAAACATTATTTTAAAGCGTTCAAAGATGAAGAGCAAGGATTATTAGATGAAGTATTGGAAGCCATCGAATACAATACTTTAGTGACAGAACTACTCGCAAAAAATCTAAACGAATTTAATAATGATTTAAAAGATCATTACCCCTTAAAAAAGCTTTTGGAAGACATACAAGAAAAGGGAGTACTGGCAATGAGTAAGAGCACTAAAGTAAATGCCGATTACAAATTGCAAGCTGCAAAACCAGAAGATATCATCAGAACGATGTATGATATATCTGCCCTCTCAGAAAATGAAAAACAGGTATTATCTATTTATGCAGTACTACCAGCTACCGCAATTCCTTTTAAGTATTTGGAACTGTTTTTACCCAATATTGAAGAATTAGACAGAGTGCTGCTGAGGCTTTCTAAAATAGGATGGATAGATTTTGATAAAGCGTTTGAAAGCTTTAAGACCAATCCAATAATCTCTGAAATAGCAAGGGAACAGAATAAAGATAGATTAGAGGAGGATACTGTGTCTTTATTGGATTTATTGATTAGTAAATTAGCTTATGAACCAGGAGTTGGTCATATAGATGGTGATTTTAATGAAATTAAAAGAATTGTGATATATGCTGAAACTTTCGTAAATAATTTTGAAGTTTTAAATCGTAGGAAATCTATTTTATTCGAAAGATTGGGAAGTTTTTATAAAACATATGGGAATTTGGAAAAAACTTTGGAATTTTATGAAGAATATTCAAGGCTAGGAAAAGAATTGTATGAAAGCGATCCGAACAATGTAGGGTTCAAAAGGGGCTTGGCGATTTCGTACTCTAAACTAGGCTCAACCCACAGTTCCCTTGGCGATTTG
>CAZDTI010000463.1:0-6793 GCA_964508085.1 uncultured Saprospiraceae bacterium
GATTACAAGTTCGCAGAAAATATTTTAAGCAAGAAGAAACATCTGTTTGGCAACGGGTCCCATTAAATGCGGCTGGTTGGGTGAGCGAATTTGGAAAATTGGAAGGCCTCCAAAATGTGGGCGCTCAAAAGCTAATGGAAATTCAACCTTATGTAGTTACTTCTTTAGAAACCTTTGAAAAAGATCCACAGAATCCTTTTAAGTCAAAAAATAAAAAAAACATTACCGGAGGAGTAGATGGGAAAATTGGGGTGACCAATGACCTCACTTTAGATTTCACTATTAATCCTGACTTTGGACAAGTGGAAGCAGATCCTTCCGCTATTGCCCTGGACGGATTCCAGCTTTTCTTTGCGGAACAGCGTCCCTTTTTTGTAGAAAATAAAGAGATATTAAATTATCAATTTTCCACGCCTAAGATTTGGAGCATATACAATAATGACAATCTTTTCTATTCCCGTAGAATTGGAGGAAAACCACATGGACATGCCAGCCCATTATCAAACGAATATATGGAGGCACCTGCACGAACGACCATTTTGGGAGCGGCTAAATTTGGAGGTAAAACCCAAAAAGGTTTATCGGTTGGTATACTGGAGGCCGTGACCTCTACTGAGTATGCCAATCTCTCTGATGGCACTTCGGATCGAGAAGTGCTTATAGAACCCCTGACCAATTATTTTGTCGGTAGGGTTCAAAAGGATTTGAACAACAGAAATACATTTATTGGAGGAATTTTAACTTCAACGACTAGGAAATTAGACGAACCGTTGGAAGCATTATTACATAAAAGTGCGACTACATTTGGGCTCGACCTTTTTCACCAATGGAATAATAGAAACTACTATTTCGGCGCTAACTTTATCGCAAGTAATGTTCAAGGCAGCAAAGAAGCTATCCTTAAAACACAGACGGCTATTCCTCATCTTTTTCAAAAACCAGATGCCAGTTATGCTCCTCTCGATCCTAATAAAACTTCTTTAACAGGAACCGGTGGAGATATTAAAATTGGGAAAGAAGGAAGCGGTCATTTGACTTTTGAGTCTGGATTTACCTGGCGTTCTCCCGAGCTAGAATTAAACGATATGGGTTTTATGCGAGAGGCAGATGTGCTATTTAATTATGGAGGAGTTGACTATAATTTTTTCAAGCCCTTTTCTATATTCCGAAGTGTTGTTATCAAATACAAGCATTGGATATTTGCAGACTTTGGAGGACGGCTCAACTTTGTAGATTGGGACACGGAAACAAGAGCCGTATTCAAAAATAATTGGAGGGCCAATCTTGGTTTTTTCACGCAGCCTCATATTTATTCTCGTTCCCTTCTACAGGGAGGTCCGAGAGTAAGACTACCTGATCAATTTGGCTCTTATTGGGCAGCAGGTTCAGACCGAAGAAAAAAATTGTCTTTCTCTTATAATGGCTGGACTAATACGGGCAATAGTGACAGTCATTTTTTATTCTCAAATAGCATATCCATTACCTATCAACCAATAGATAGATTAAATATCTCTTTATCTCCAAGTTACACCTTCGTTAATAATCGGCTACAATATATTAGCACTACTCAAAATGGATCCGAACAACGCTATATTACTGCTCTACTCGACCAAAAAACTTTAAGTTTAGCTTTACGGGTGAACTATACCATTACTCCTAATTTGACCATTCAATATTATGGTCAACCTTTTGTTTCTTCAGGAAAATATACGCGCTTTAATTTTGTACAAAATCCTTTAGCGGGGTCCTTTGAGGAACAATTGGCGTTTTATAACAACGAACAAATATTCAGCGATGCGAATTCGGGAAACTATAATATAGACGAAAACAAAGATGGGAATACGGATTATCAATTTAGAAATCCTGATTTTAGTTTTGCTCAATTTCAATCCAATTTGGTATTGCGATATGAGTACAAACCGGGCTCTGAAATATTTTTAGTTTGGTCACAAAATGCAACTGCTCAGAGTACGCCGAGGGCTCGTTTTACAGAGGATGTGAATGATCAGTTGTTTGGCATTATGCCCAATAATACTTTTTTATTAAAAACGACTTATCGTTTTTATTAATTTTGGCGGCGGGGATGTCGTATTTGAAAAAGGATTCGTTAATGGTGATTTCTTTTTTAAATAGGACCATCCCCTCTCCTATTAGTTACTAGCCTTTTGTTTATGGGAATTTCAGTCTGGTATCTGATATAAATCATTTATATTATTTGAATACAAACAATACTCAATTTTGCCTTTCTTTTGAAAAATGTGTGGATTTTCTGCATTGATTGGAACTAGCATTAATTTCAATTTATCATTCACTTTCTTTCTATCTTTATAAGGCAGCCTTCTATTATCAAAGCTAACATCAAAGTAATACAAATATTTACTTATCCAATTAATATAATCATCCTTCTCATCGGCTGAAAGTTCTCCTTGATGATTTACTATTTTTAATTTTTCAATATTATCCTCAATCGCTTTTTGAAATTCAACAGCGTTTAAAGGGATGTCATCTAACATTGGAATTGTATTGTGCTGACCATCTATAAATATCCATTTCTTATATTTTTTTGAATAGGATTCTGCTACCACATGCCCTGCTCCATATTTCACCTTTTCCACATCCGCTGTTTTCAAGGCCAAAACTCTGGAAGTAATGCCAATACTATTTAAAGCTGCTGCCGAAACAATTCCGTATTCAACACATCTAAAATTATTTCCTGTTTTTGCTTCTTCCAAAATTGTAATGGGATCCTGTTTTGAAGGGGTATTGCTTCCGCTGTGAGACCATTGTTTATTTGTCCAGTCAAGTATTGCTTTTATTCTTTCAAAGTCATCATGATCACTAGAAGTGATATCATTCAATCAATAATCCGTTCTTAATTTTCTGAGATAATCATTTTGAGTCGTATCCGGATAATAAAATCGATATTGAGGGTTTATACTTTCGTTCAAAAAAGCAACTTCTTGCAATGAGTTTGATGGTGTAAATTTCAATGCCCGATAAAGAGGAGAACAACTCGACAATACAATTAACAGAACTAACGTAAATATTTTATCCATATTCTTGATTTCTTTTTTTGACTAATTCTTGATATTAATATTCAATATCAAAGACATCGCAAAGTCAAGAGGGTTGCATCAGTTAATTTTACCAAAATAAATCTTCAAGAGCGAATTCTAAGGTTGTATTTTTGTATTCTAATTGGTGCGGAGGTGCAAAACTATAAAACTCATATTGCATATAAACTAGCATTGTTAGATGGTTTTAAGCTTGCAGCTAGCCTTTGTGTATACACCGTGACGAAGAACCACCGATTATATGATTTATAAGATACAGAGTAGAATAAAAAAGGCGGTCTGAGTTTACACCCTGACCACCTTTACTTATATTTTTTTTTGAAAAACTTATCCGTTCAACTTTTCTACTAATAATTCAGCAACCAATTCAGAAGAGGCTGGATTTTGTCCCGTAATTAAAAGTCCATCCTCTAATGCATATGCATGCCAATCAAGACCTTTAGTATAAATCCCTCCATTTTCTTTTAGCATATCTTCAACTAAGAATGGAACAATATCCGTAAACTGAACCGCTTCTTCTTCTGAGTTTGAGTACGCTGTAACCTTTTTCCCTTCTACTAAGGGTTTGCCATCTAAACCTTTAGTGTTTTTAAAGATTGCAGGAGCATGGCAAACTGCCGCAACTGGTTTGTCATTATTGTAAAAGGACTCAATTAAAGTTATTGATGTATTATTATCAGCTAAATCCCATAGAGGACCATATCCACCTGAATAAAAAACGGCATCGTAATCATTGTGATTAACCGTTTCTAATTTAATTGTTTCTGACAAGATTTGCTGTGCTTCTTTGTCCTCATTAAATCTTTTGGTAGAAGGCGTTTGGAAGTCTGGCAATTCACTTTTAGGATCAATTGGAGGTAGTCCACCTTTAGGAGAGGCTAATGTTATACTTACCTCTTTTTCCTTTAAGTAATAGTAGGGAGCTGCGAATTCTTCGAGCCAAAAACCTGTTTTTTGTCCAGTATCACCTAACTGCTCATGACTGGTTAGTACTATTAATACTTTCTTCATAAGAATTATTTATTTACGTTATTTAATAGCGTAAAATTATGGTGAATACTTCCAAAAAAAATTGATGTATGTTAAGTAAAAACTTATCGGACAAGTTCTTTACGGATTCTACTCAGGCTTTCAGTTGCAATTCCCAGGTAAGAGGCAATGTGATAATTTTTCACCTTTTGTTCAATGCTAGGGTAAGATTCAAGGAAAGAAATATACCTGTCCTTTGCTGTCAAAGCTAAATTACCAAGTGTTCTTTTATGAAAAGCGGCAACTCTCTTTTCTAGTTTTTTCCTAAAATAAGTTTCGAAGGCTGGAATATCAATATACAATTGCTCCATATTTTTTCTAGACATCCTAAAAAGAGTGGTATCCTGAATGCATTCAATAGTCATCACCCCCTTATCTCCGGAGAAAAACGCAGTATAATCACTTATCCACCAATCTTTAATTGCGAACTGTAGCGTATGTTCTTTCCCCGAATTGTCGACAAAGAAAGTTCTTAGACATCCACTGTAAACATAGTGCGTATTCAAAACGGTTTCTCCTTCGTGTAATACAATATCCCCTTTTTTAAGGTCAATCCTTTTTAAGTAAGCACCTATCCTTTCGAGTTCTTCTTGCGAAAAAGTATTTTCTTTAAACAGCCCTAAAAGTATTGAATTCTTCATATTTGATTTTAAAGGTTCACAACGCTCTGGTTAACGTCAGTAGCAATACTTCCATTTCTTTTGCGGTGTAAGTTTTCATTTTTTATGCTTAGAGCTAACAACTCAATATGCGTGCAGAGCTACACTTTGCCGAATGGTTTTCCACAGAAACTATAGCTGCATATCTGACGTTCCGGACCTAGTCACTTTGTTTCTTTCCGGCTACTCTACTTTTAGTATTTTTTCCGAATGAACTTCTCCAGCTGTACTTATTACAATTAAATAAGTTCCTGCTTTTAAATGGCTCAGATCTATTTCGGTTTGAGCTTTTGAGTTTAGTAAAAGTTGCCCTGTTGTTGTAAAAACAGAAATGCTAATATCAGTAATAAATGCTGAACTAATATTTAATTTTCCATTTGTTGGGTTGGGATATATTTCAACAATGTCCTTTTCAGATATACTTCCATTAACACTAACAATAGTTTGACAAAATTCTTGACGTTCATTCTGACTATCATTACAAGGGAATGTATAGCTGCCTTGTTCATAAATTGGAGCGGGCGAATCTGTAACAGATAAAGGAGTTAATTGATTTCCCATATCAACCTGAGCAGTACTTCCATTTCCTAGAGCAATATTCTTAGCCGTTAAATTTCCAGTAAAGGTGTAATCTGCTAATGCACCTAATAAGCGAAAGGTAACATAATAATCGTATGCATCATATACTCCATCAGTTGAGTTTTGAGCGGGAAGACTATGACTCGCTTCATAGTTATAGCCCGTGATGGTATCACTGTAAACAATTATGCAATCTTTTGAGTTATTTTCAATGGCAATATTATTAAAAATATCCATTCCCATTCTTTGGTCATTGACATCATCCTTATCAAATAAAACAGTGAGCATATTACAATCAGTTGGATAATCAGCTAAAGTAGTAGCCCCAAGTTCTAAAGCATACCAAGGAGCAGAACAGTAGATGAATTTTCCGTTAGCGCCCCAATTATTTTCCGTGAACAATCTATAGGAAATTCTTGGTGCCGCTCCGCCGCCAAAAGAGTGTCCATAAAAGCCAACTCGAGAAGTATCAATTATGTTGGGTAAATTTAGCGCTGCTTTAATAAATCCTTCATAAAGTGTCAAGTACCTTTCAGGGATTGTAATGCCTAAGGTTCTATATGGAACAAATACAACAGCATAGCCATTTGATGCTAAGTTCCTTAAGGTCTCAATATAGTTGATCGTATCATTCCCCCCGTACCCATGTAAAAAACAAACGGCAGGAATTGGCGAAGTAGTCCCCGTTGGATAAAACACGGATATATCTTTTAATGCAAAATAGTCATTAGCAATATTTTCAACAGAAACAGTCAACGGCCCTTCAGAACCATATCCACTTGTTAATGCAGGGATTGGTCCTTGATATTGTGCAAATACTTGATTGGTAAATAAAAGCAGTAGAAAGTAAAAATATTTTTTCATCTCTTTAATTGGGTTTTCTATTCTTTATTTTTTCAATTTCAATATACCACTAGGAGATGCCCAATTTAATTTTTTTCATGACCTTTTGCCTAAAAATTCTAAACTTTTTTAAGTTCATGTTTAGAAAGAGTTTTTTCTATTGGAAGAATAGATACTACTGAGCAGTAGTAGTAGTAGTAGTAGTAGTAGTAGTGATATGGCACCTGAGGAGTAATTACAATGGCCACTGAATCTATTTATATTATTATATATAAACAGAGGCTCAATACTTAAAGTTATACAAGTGAATAAGTTATGATTGATAAAACTCTAATGTAAACACATACATTAACACTGTAACTATAATAGAAAACAATACTCCTAACATATTTAGTGTTTTTCGAAAATTAAGACTGAATACGAAATCATTAAAGTAATTATTTATGAAAACTTCTAGTATCCATCCAATTGTATAAAAAACATTAGCAACTAGAGTAAATAATATTGATTGAATTACTGCCTCACCTAACCCAAAATTTAAAGTACCTTCCATATACAATAGTCCGTGCAGGTTTTGCTCCCCTGCAAACAGATGAAATTTGGTAAAAA
>CAZDTI010000464.1:0-6783 GCA_964508085.1 uncultured Saprospiraceae bacterium
AAAGGTTACTTAAAAGTCCAAAAGGTTACTTAAAAGTCCAAAAGGTTACTTAAAATTTATTTAAAGGTTACCTAAAAGCTCAAAATCTTAAAAAATTGAAACTTTAAAGTTTAATACTTAAAAATTCAATGATTCTTAATTGATAATTAAATAACTTAACAATTACAACAATTTTAAAAGATAATAAAAAAAAAATTGTGACTTGATAGTCAATTTTAACTGAAATTAATTTTTATTAAAATCTTAGATAATATATTTTCCTTAACCCTAATCGGCCCAACCTCTAATTTCTCCCTATGTATTAACATGGTAAGTGACTCATTAATGATTCACCTCGGTCTGATTACGGTTAAAATAATTGTAATTTAAATTTGCCTAAGTTAATGAGTGCTATATTTTATTTTATTAGAAATTAATAATTAATTATAAGCAAGTGAATAATAATTTTCCTTCTTGGTTATAAAAATCGCAATTATGACCGAAATAGTGAATAGAAATACGCTTGTACGCAAAAGAGCTACCATAAAAACGAAAATAACATCTTGCCTTAATGAAGCTAAGGGTGCTCTTTCAGAAAACACTCTAACTGAAAATCTATTCTCTCGCATTGAGAATTCGATCAAAGAATTGTTGAAAAAAATAGCACTGTTCGACGACGAACTTGATGATGCGTTCATTAATGCGGGTGTACCCGAAACTGACGACGCTTATATATCTGAAATAAATAGTCAATCTTCGTATTTAGCTTCTGTAACACGAGAATTGAGTAATGTCGCTAATGAACTTAAAGAAAAGGTTACTGTGAACGTTGAAAACCGAACAAATGCTTCAACCTCTGAAGGCGGAGTAGATTCGCTTTCCGAAAATGGGACAGCTACGTCCCAACCTGGGCCTATGGGGTTTATTTCCACGATGAAACTAAGGCCTCCTGAATTAAAATGCTCAACGTTTGCGGGTGGTGACAGAGATAAATTTCATTATAAGAATTTTGTTGCTCAGTTTAAGAACTGTATTGAGGGCTTTAATTTGAGTCCAATGAATAAATTACTTTACTTGCGATCTTATCTTCAAGGTTATGCCTTGAATATAATTTCTCATCTTTCTATTACTGACTCCAATTATGTTCTTGCATGGGAACTTTTAGATAAAGAATTTTTAGATACAAATGAAATAATACATGATTTATTTAAAATAATCTTAGATAAAAAACCTAAATTCATGAATGCATATGAAGGTGTAAAAATTTATTTAAATGAAATGAGATCTTTAATCTTTGAACTAAAAAATTATGAGATAAATTTTCTGGAGGAAAACTCAAGTGGTGCTCTGTTTGTGAGTCACATTATTTATAATAACTTGCCAAATACTTTCAAGCGAGAGCTGGTGCACAAAATAGATTCGAATTATCCCACATTGAGTCAAATATTTGAAAATTACTCCCAGATTATCAAAACTATAAACAATACTTCTCGAAATTTTGATTCTAAACATGTGAAATATAGCCAGAGAGAACAAAGTTCCAACCACAAGCCGAAAACTCCGGCGTTGGAAAACTTTCAAGTAGCTAGCCAAAGTAAAGAAACCGAAAATGTTGTCATGTATGCAAACAAAGATAGCAAGACTAAGGCTTGCAAATTCTGCAATCTTAGTGGACATACCATGAATAAATGCACTCGGTATAAAACTGTAAAAGAGAGATGTAATAGACTCGAAGAACTTAATTTGTGTAATAAATGTTCTTCAGATAAACACAAAACTAATGCCTGCCCAGGCAATGAAAATAAGTTGTTTTTTGAATGCTTCTATTGTAAAACTAAACAGCACATTAGTGCTGTATGCCCTAAAGTTCAAAATACTAAATTGACCTCAACGAATATTTACGTAAACGAAAGTTTTCGAAATAATCAACCCTTTTTGCTTCCAATTATGGAAATAAAAATTTTTAATGGCAAAAAATTTAGAAAGTTGGTATGCCTTGTCGACACTGGAAGTCAACGCTCTTATTTCTCTAAGTCTAGCGTTGATTTTGTTGTCGGACATAGAAAATATTTGAACTCTGTAGACTATGAAGTTAGAACCTTTTTAGGAAGCAAATCAAAAAATCTAGTTGAATTTTGCCTGGATGTAGTAATGCCTTCGGGGCAAAGAATGCTACTCCCTGCGCTGCTAGATGATAATTTTAACATAGAATTTAAAGTACCTTGTCTTGACTTAGCTGTTAAAAATATACACAAGGCGGGTTTTAATCTCAATGATAATAGTCTGGTAAATTCCGGTAAAGAAAGTGTTAAATTGGATGGGTTACTAGGCGTAGATTTTATTCAATTTTTTGGTAAAATTAAAATGATAAAATGTTTGAATGGTACAGCATTTGAGACCGACAAAGGAATTATACCTTTTGGTAATATAGACCAGTTTTTAAAACCTAACCAAATAAGACCTGCTTCATATATAGCTACTAAGAATAACGAATTGAATTTTTCTCAGATGGTTAAAAAACATGGGAAACATTCAACTCATGTCAACTTTGTATTAGACCCTAAAGATAGTTATCCTGACCCATTAAAAAATATAATTGAAGAAAGTTCTGTAGAACGTGGACTCGAAAACTTGTTCAACCTTGAATCGTTAGGGATAAATGCTAATAACGAAGAAAATAGTTATGACAACAACATGATAGAAAAATTTAAAGAATCTATCGTGCATAAAGAGAACAAATATTTTGTAAAACTACCTTGGAATAAGGACATACTTGATAAAGTCCCCTCCAATCATGAAACTGCACTGGCGGTGCTCAATAAGGTAGTTGAAAATCTAGAAAAAAAGAATCTTTTATCTGAATACAAAAAAGTCTTCCGTGAACAGGAAGCTGAAAATATTATTGAGAGGGTTAATATAAAACCTTCTAACTTTCATAAGTACGTCTGGATTCCTCATCGTCCCGTTATAAAGGATGAGGACCAGACTACGACTAAGGTTCGTCCAGTTTTTAACTGTTCTTTAAAAACCAATAAACAACCTTCCTTAAATGAGGCTGCCTACGCCGGTGTGAATTTAGTGAACGATTTAATGAAACTATTGTTGTATTTTAGAAGTAATAAACATGTCTTAATAGCTGATATACGTAAAGCATTTCTTATGATTAGACTTATTTCTGAAGAAGATCAAAATAAATTTTGTTTTTTCATGATTGAAAATGATAAACTAATTACTTATAGGTATAAGACACTTCTATTTGGGTTTAATGCCAGTCCCTTCATTCTCAACTATGTTTTAAAACATCATGCTGCTAAATTCGAAAAGGATTATTGTTCCCATCTACTCCAGAATAACTTTTATGTCGATAATTTTGTCGTCTCAAGTAATTCTGTGAATGAGTTGGCCGAAATATATCAAACTTCTTGTAACAGAATGCAAGAAGGTGGGTTTGAACTCAGATCTTGGAACAGTAATTCTATCGAACTACAGAATATGTTTAAAAAGGATAATACCTTTGTTGAGCATGGATGTGATTTGGAAAAAATATTAGGCTACAAATACTCTACTTCTAATGATACTTTACAAATATCTGAATGCACTTTTAATGATGACGTGAGTAGCAAACGCAAGCTCCTCTCCGCGACATCTAAAATATTTGATCCATTAGGACTTTGTTCCCCTATTTCCGTCAGAGGAAAGATACTTATGAGAAAACTCTGGTCTTTGAAATTAAAGTGGGATGAGCCCGTGGAACCAGACATTCGGAAAGAATGGGAATCATTGCGCAAAGACCTTATCGAAGTACCCAAATTAGGCTTTCCTAGATTTTGCCTCAATAGTGATGCTAACGCGGAGTTAGTATTCTTTTGCGACGCATCTAAGCTAGCCTATGGGTTCTCTTGCTATTGTCTTTCCAACAATGAGTCTCAATTAGCTTTCAGCAAAGTCAGAGTCGCTCCTATGAAGCAAAAAACCCTTCCCACTCTTGAACTTCTTTCTGTTTATCTAGCCTTTAAGTGCATGCCAAATATTGTAGGAGCTTATCACAATGCTAAATTTACGAAGATAACCGTAGCTGTTGATGCGCAAGTCGTACTATCTTGGCTACTAACTAATATGCCTAAGTCAAAAAATGTATTTGCCAATAATAGAGTCAAAGATATTTCTGTAATGAAACAGGAATACACTGATGAATTTGGTATCGAGTTGAACTATAAATATGTAAAAACTGCAGAGAACCCTGCTGATCTATTAACTAGGGGTATTAATTACAAAGAATTTGCTGAAAAATTTCAATTTTGGACTAAGGGTCCGGATTGGTTAATTGGTCATAATTGGCCTGAAAGTGAACTTAATTGTCTGAATGACAAAAATAAAAATATAATTCAAACGCAATTGTGCGCTAACATCAGTAGTGAAGAAAACAAGGAGATATTTTCTCCACTAAAATATTCTTCTCTTAATAAATTACTAAATGTAACTAGCAATGTGTTTAAGTTTATTCTAAGGACTACCGGTAAAACGGACATTAATCCTTATAAAAAAGGGCTAGATTACTGGCTCAAAAACATGCAGAGTTTTTGTTTTAACAAAGAAATAATTTATTTAAAAAACCCTAACAATAAAAACGTACCTGTCCTCGTGAAGGATCTGAACCTGTTCTTAGATGAAAAAGGGTTAATAAGGTCTAAGGGACGCATTAGTAAGAATTTAGATTTTGATTATGAGGTTATAAACCCCATTTTGCTTGCTAGAGATAATCACATTACTTCCCTCATTATTAATGATTGTCATCAAAAGGTAAAACACTTAGGTATAAGTGCCACCATTAACAAAGTAAGAATGAGTGGATTCTGGGTCCCCAAGGCTCGCTCCCAAATAAAGAAGGTCATATCACCCTGTATTGTTTGCAAAAAGGTCAACAGTTTATCCTTTAAGTACCCTAAAATGACTGATCTTCCTAAACATAGAGTAAACCTAATTAAACCCTTCAGGCACGTAGGTGTGGATTTTACGTCCCATCTATTTGTCAAAAATGAAGGGGAAAAAGACTCCAAATATTATATCTTACTTTTTACCTGTCTTAATGTTAGGGCTGTACATATAGAGCTTGTCCCGGATATGAGTGCCAAATCCTTTGTGCTTGCATTCGTGCGTTTTACTAATATATATGGGATACCTTCTCATATCTACAGTGACAATGCTCGCTCGTTTATTGCGGGTTGTAACATAATTGAAAAAGCTTTTATCTCTGATGAATTTCTTGAAAAATTTAAAATATATCAAATCAAGCACATAAGAATCCCCTTGTATTCCGCTTGGGTGGGGAGTGTTTGGGAAAGATTAATTAAAGTAGTGAAATCTTGTCTATTTAAAACTATAGGTCGTTCTAGAATCAAATATTTTGAACTTCTTACGATATTGAGTGACATTCAAACAGCCATTAATGGTCGCCCCCTTACATACCGCTGCGCTGAGGACAGCCTTGAGGGGATAACCCCCAATTGTTTTATAAACGCTAATAGTCGCAATGAAAGAGTTGTTATTAAAAGTGAGGACAAAAATGTTTGGGATAAGGACATTCCATCCCGCAAAGATTTGATTAATTCTCTCAGTATAAGAGATAAAATGTCCGGTCATTTTCGCGAACTTTGGACAGAAGAATATTTATTGGCTCTCAGAGAACAGTTTAAAGATTTGCATGAGGTCAATTGGCACAACAAAATTAAGATAAATGATGTTGTGTTGATACAACTCCCCAATAAAAGTAGGCCTTTTTGGCTATTGGGTAGAGTTGTGGAGCTCATAGCAGGGTATGACAACAAAATAAGAAGTGCCAAAATAAAAAGAGCGGATGGGCAAGTTCAAATTCATTCATTAAAACACCTGTATCCCTTAGAATTGTCCACAACGCACGACTTCAAAGCTGTCCAGGTGGACAAGAGCATAAAAGGAAAGGTCTTCCGTTGTAAGAACGATCGAGCTGAAAATATTAATAAAAAACCTACAAAACTCGCGACAAGCGGTAGGCCAGTTAGAGAAGCTGCAAGAAAATGCAACGCCCAATTGAAATTATATAAAAAACATTTTTATTAACTGATGCACCAAGTGGAGAATTTCAGCATTCTGGATGAATTTATTAAAATTAGGTTATAAAACTCTTCATCTTGTTTCGTTGAACTCCACTGATTTAGAATTTTAGACATAAGATTTAGAATAATGAATTAGTTAAGAATTCCTTTCATTCTAGTAAAAGCTTATTTATAAAAAAAAAAAAAACACTAAGTTAAGGTTGGAAGGGAAAAAATTAAATAAACTTTAACAAATTGAGCGACAAATTGATATTTGTCACTTTTTTCTTGTGTGGGAAAATATAAAAATTCAATTACATGAATAATTAAATTTGTTTTCTGTAATTACTTTTTTCTTTAATTATTATTAAATTGATGTATTGTGGCATTAAAAATTATATTGAAAATAAATAAATGTGTGGAATTAAAATTTATATAGAAAAGAAATAAATGTGTGGCTAAAAAATTATATAGGCTTAAATTTGGATGTATTCGTTTAAGCTCAAAAAACAATTAAAAAGATAAAAATTCTAAGTAGCCCACAAAATAAAAACTGAGATACTAAACTGGATCTTATGATATTCTAGCTTAGAGCTCATAAGTTTAAGATAGTGAATGGTCTACTCTGTATTTTTGGTTGTTGCTCATTTTTCAATTAACAATATATATTTTGTGGTTTTTTTTTCCTGTCGTATAATATGAAGAAAAATAAAACAATTAACTTCTCTTTGGA
>CAZDTI010000465.1:0-6761 GCA_964508085.1 uncultured Saprospiraceae bacterium
CCATCACAATCTTCATCAATATCATTATTTGGAATTTCGATTGCTCCAGGATTGATCAAGGGATTCGTATCGTCACAATCCACGTCTGAATTATAGTTGTCATTATCAAGATCAACTACTGGCGACGATCCTTTTATAATTGTAAAATAATCACTAATAACACCATTGAACTGATGAAAGGTAAAGTTGAGTGTGTCGCCTTCAACTTCCAAAAGGCCATATCCTTCTTCCATATGATCTTCATACATGATCGGATAATCCAAATCTCCATCTGGTGATTTTCCACCAGAAGTTCCAGATACAATATATACGGTACCTTTGTTCGCATCCGGACCAGTTGTCGTTTTTAGGTAAGGGCCATCCACATCCATTTTTCCACTTCCACCATCAATAATCATGGAATCTGCAACTTCGTCAGACTCTCCATAGTGTCCATGCACCAGGAAAGATCGTTCATAAACATGGCTGTGTCCAGTCATAAACAAGTCAACACCAGCAGCTTCCAAGATTGGGTTTAACACTTCTCTTACGTAAGAACTTTTCCCTGAATTATCGGAGTGATGATCCCCTGCGGAGTAAGGTGGATGATGCGCCATTGCGATGGTCCAGTCCTGCGTATTTTGTGCGAGGTCTTGTTCCAACCATTCTACCTGGCCTTCATGTTCGTAGCCTTCTATGACAATAAAATGCACATTCGCATAATCAAAAGAATAATGCCGTTGAGACCCAGAGGGGGTACCACCCGATTCTCCATTTAAGGGGTTGGTGAACAGGTCAAAGAAGGGGCCTTCTTCATCATCTTGATCACAGGATCGGTATTCGTGATTTCCGGGTATAGCCCAAAGAGTTGATCGGTGAAATATATCTTGATAAATCTCAAAGAAGAAGTCATCAAATTCTTGAAACTCGCCATCTTCGTAAGCATTATCTCCTAGTGTCAATATCAATGGTGTCTCTCCACCAGGTTCCGTGCTGTAATACAAATCACGAACCTCTCGCTGCTCCTCATAACCGGTACCCGGATCTCCCAAAACCCAAGCATGAAATTTTTCTTTACTACCTATTACAGGATGTGTTTCAAAATAATAATCAGCCGTATCGCCTTTCATAATTCCTGCTGCGTTTCCAATGGCATAGTAATATTTTGTATGTGGTGCTAAGCCGGAGATTAGCATTTCATGTTCTTCCTGAGTCGTTGTATCTGTGAGAATTGCAGTGAGGTTCCCTGGAGCATCACCATACCATATCTTAGTGTCCGTTGCCACTTCAGTTTTCCACCTGATGACCGAAGAAGAAGTTGTAGTCGATTGGATATACGGGCCTCTTTCTACTATTTGAGCAGAGAGACTCCATAGCGACAATAAGGCTACCATCAGGAAAAGAAGGCGTTTTTGTTGTAAACCCGGAAAAGAAGGACTACTCAAATTTAAGTTTGAAAAAATCGACATATTGGGATCTTAATAGTTTGAGAATTATTGGGCGTTAACTCATTTCTCAGTGGTGGGCACACAAATATACATAAGATTGGGGTCAGAGTCTAGATTGTAAGGTTAAGTTTAAGTAATCTTTAAGAGATAAGGTGAAAATGTCTAAGTATTCGGTAACAGAACTCTATTATTCCTTCGTAAAGAAAGAAAAACCCTCTAATTGCAGAATTGGATCATTTGAAGAATCAAACTAATGTTTGTTCCTTCACTCTTTAATCATCTACTTCGTCCTGGTAGGAGTTCGACGCTTTGAAGCCAAAATTCACCAGAAGGCTTTGGAGGCAATCCGACAATCTACTTCATCAACTACACTTTATGACAACTTTCCCACGTATCTTCCGATCCATCATATCTTGCAAGGCTTGGGGCGCATCTGCCAATGGATAAACGGCATCAATATGCGGTTTGATTTTTCCTGTAGTGTACCACTCTACTAGTTTGTAAGTATTCTTCAAATTGTCTTTGGGTTGCTTAGTCGCAAAGCTTCCCCAGAAAACACCGACAATAGAACAGCCTTTCAACAAAGTCAAATTCAATGGAATCTTTGGTATCTCTCCTGCAGCAAAACCGACGACCAAAAAGCGGCCTTCCCAGGCCATCGCGCGAAGTGCCGCTTCGGAATAGTGACTGCCAACCGGATCATAAATAACATCGGCACCTTTACCATTTGTCAATTCTTTGATTCTATTTTTCAGGTCTTCCTCGTTGTAGTTGATGATTTCGTCGGCTCCTTTTGATTGACAGAGTTCAAGCTTATCGGAAGTGGATGCACAGGCGATTACTTTGGCGCCAAGTTGTTTTGCGATTTCTACAGCAGCTAGCCCTACTCCGCCAGAGGCTCCAAGTACCACTAGTGTTTCTCCTGCTTTTAATTGGGCACGATCTACTAGCGCATGGTAGGACGTCCCGTAAGCCAGCAGGAAAGAGGCGGCGATTGGAAAATCCATTTGTGGTGGTTTGGGAAATATGCTTTTAGCATCTACATTGACTGCTTCTGCATAGCCGCCACTGATGGTAAAGCCGAATACTTCGTCGCCGACTTTAAGGTGTTTTACATTTTCACCAACAGACATTACGACACCAGCAATGTCAGAACCGGGCGTAAAAGGGAGCGGTGGCTTCACTTGGTATTTCCCTTGGATGATGAGGGTGTCGGGAAAGTTGACCGAACAGGCTTTTAGTTCGACCTGGACTTCATTCTCTTTTGGAGCTGGAAGTTGGATTTCTTCTAGTGTCAGCGTAGATGGGGGACCGTAGGTGTTGCAGATTATGGCTTTCATGTTTTTTTGTTTTTTTCTGTTTCGTTTTTTTGCCTGGGTTTCTCTTCGGGCTGCCTTGGTTTGCTCGGAGCCCTGAGACTGCCTGGAACTTTGTGGGACTGCCTGGGGCATCTGGGGCATCTGGGGCCTGAGAGCCCCGACTTTCAAGTAGGGGTAAATAGAGGTTCGACTCCTCCAGAGTCTTGCGTGGGTTTCGTGTATGTATGCGTGTGTCTGTCTGTGTCTTTGCGTGTTGTGGGTAACTCCAGTGGAGAGACGTCTTCAATATTCGTGATTTCGGTTCTTCCAGATTCTTGGGGTGTTGAGGACGAAAAATTCTAATGATAAATAGCACTTCGCGTAATTTGCATTCGAGTGAACCCTCATCCACCCTTTCCTGCCTTCCTTAAAACAATCGCTCTACCCTTCCCTTCTGTACCGCTTGCCAGCCTATTGTGCAAAACAACTGTGCAGCTTTGTCCAGATGAGCAAATTTAGGATCATTTGTAAGTCCTTTGTTATATCTATAAAATATTTGTTGGGCAATGGTTGCTATTTTGAAAAGGCCGTAGACATAATAGAAGACCATATCATTTATGGAGCGTCCGCTTTTTTCCGCATATAAATGGATGACTTCTTCTCTTCCTGGGTTTCCTTCCATAGCTGTTGGAGATGGGAGGCCTTGGTGGATCATTGGATGATCGGTGCTCATGGCCCAATAGGCGATGGAAGTTCCGAGGTCCATTAGTGGATCACCTAGGGTACACATTTCCCAATCGAGAACGGCATTGACTTCTTTCCAACTTTCATTTGTAAAAACAATGTTATCGTATTTGAAATCATTGTGAATAAGACAGTGGTCGTATTTTTCAGGTTGATGGGAGGCCATCCATGCCATGACCTTTTCCGCTTCGGGAATATCCATGGTGGCGGCTTTTAGGTATTGTTTGCCCCAATTGGTGACTTGTCGCTCTACATAGCCATTGGGGCGACCGAGATCCCCGAGCCCTATTTTTTCATAGTCTACCTTATGCAATTCTACGAAAGTATCCAACCAGCTATTGGCGATGGTTTTGAAATCTGCTGCCGGGACATTCCTTTTCTTTGCTTCTTTCACGGTCAGGATGATTCCTTCCACTTTTTGCATTAGGTAAAATGGAGCACCAAGTATGCTTTCCTCTTCAGCGAATATAAAAGCTTTTGGTGCCTTTGTAAAAGCTTTGTTGATGTTGGAGAGTACTTTGAATTCGCGGCCCATATCATGACCTCGCTTAATGGCCCCAAGTGGCGGTCTGCGGAGGACGAATTCTTTGCCTTCTATTTCCAAGAGGTACGTTAAGTTGGAATAGCCGTTGGAAAATTGAGTGATTTTTAGTTCGCTATCTTGATTTTGGATCAGTTGTTTTTCTTGAAGGAAAGTAAGCAGATTTGATTCGTTGAGTAATTCTTTATTTTGCATGAAAGTGGTGTTTTAAATGATCACTAGCGGGTGAAATTAAGCGATCTTCCTATGACAATCGACAATATAATACTTCTGAGTTGTTTTACTTCTTAAATCTATTGGAAATGTTTTTAAGAGCGATATATTTGTTGAGGATTTGAAGATTTAGTGGGAAGGAGTCATCATATGATTTGACTGTTTTTTTCTTTTTCTTGATAAAAAGAAACAAACCAGCCCGACAGCCGTCAGGCGGGCGGGAATCAAGGCTTTATAAAATTCGTCTAAAAAACAGCAGCCTTCACGCTCGCAATCCGAGGTCGCCGCATACGGCTCTGGATTGCTCTTCAGCTATACTCTGCGGTTTTTCTTAACGGCTAATTTTATAAGGCCAAAGGAATCATTGGCAAGAATAACTAGATTTTGATACAGCTTTGTGGCATTTGAAAAGCTGGAAATTCGATCCTAAACTTTTTTAATTAAAAAAATGACCGACTACATAGAAACCTTGAGCTCCGAATTGCTATCCAGAGCAAACCCCAAAAGAGCGGCTCAGCAGAAGCGATACATGCGAGGTCAGTTCGACTATTATGGTTTGACCAGCCCTGAACGGAAAACGCTCCAAAGGCCATTTTTCGAAAAGGCTTTTTTGCCCGCGAAATCTGAACTGGAGTTGATTGTAAAAGCATTGTGGGAAAAACCGCAGCGAGAATATCAATACGTTGCTCAAGAGCTTGCTTTTAAATACATCAAGCGAATGGAAGAGCAGGACATCGCTCTTTATGAATACATGGTGACGCATAAGTCCTGGTGGGATACTGTCGACCATATCGCCAATAAATTGATGGGGGCTTATTTTAAAAAATATCCAGAGCTTAGACAAGAATACGTAGATAAATGGCTGGCGTCGGATAATATGTGGTTGCAACGATCAGCCTTGCTATTTCAATTGAAGTATAAGTCGGAACTCGATACCGTTTTATTAAGTTATACCATTACTGCCTTGCTGGGCTCGAAAGAATTTTTTATCAACAAGGCCATCGGCTGGGTGCTAAGAGAATACAGCAGGACTAATCCGGACTGGGTGATGGACTTCGTGGAACAGACCGAATTGAGTGGTTTGAGTGAGCGGGAGGCGCTGCGATTGATGGGGGGGTGATGGTTCTGTTGCTCCTAGGATCTTTAGAAAATCATGGTTGCATAGACCGTTACAATATCTCTTTTTATTTGCCACATTTTTACAAAACAGAATCCCTTATATTCGCCTTAGTTCCAGCACAAATAGCCACTGATCATGACCAACACTACCCTATCACAACAAATAGCCAAACACCTTCGCGACCTGCACTTTGGTGGCAACTGGGCTACCTCCAATCTCAAAGAGCAGCTATCAGATGTGAGCTGGGAGGAAGCGACAACCTCGGTTCATTCTTTCAATACGATTGCGACGCTTACTTACCACATCAACTATTATGTCTCTGCGGTGTTGAAGGTATTGGAGGGGGAAACGCTGAATGCTAAAGATGCGTATAGTTTTAGTCATCCGCCTATCGAGTCGGAAGAAGACTGGAAGCAGATGCTGGAAAAGGTTTGGGCCGATGCAGAGGCTTTTGCCAATCTCATCAAGCAATTACCCGATGAACAACTAACCGCTGTTTTTGAACAAGAAAAATACGGCAACTATTATCGCAATTTAGCCGGCATCATCGAGCACAGTCATTACCATTTGGGACAAATCGCTTTAATAAAAAAGTTAGTTAAAATGAATCCAAAAAAATAACCTCCCCATAACCTTCAATCCTTAATCCTTAATTTTTAATTTTTAATCCTCAATCCTTAATTCTCAATCCCCCACCCCACATGCAAATAAAAAACTCAACCCTTAACGATCTCCCCACCATATTCCGACTCTACGAACTTGCGACCGCCTTCATGCGTTCAAAAAAAGACGTCGTCGTTTGGCCGGCTTTTGATCCGGAGATGGTCAAGGCAGAAATTGAGAAAAAGCAGCAGTGGAAATTATTGATTGATGGTGAAGTGGCTTGTGTATGGGCCACCACCTTTTCGGACCCACAGATCTGGGAGGAGCGAAACGCAGATCCAGCAGTATACATTCATCGGATTTCCACGAATCCGGATTTTCGGGGGAATAACTTTGTGGAAATCATTACCAACTGGGCGCGCAACTACGCCGGGGAGCAGGGTAAACATTTTATTAGATTGGATACTATTGGTGAGAATCAGGGTTTGATTAAGCATTATCAAAAAGCAGGATTTACTTTTCTAGGACTTTTTGATTTAAAGAATAGAGCGGGGCTTCCGGATCATTATCAGACGGGCTTGGCTTGTTTGTTTGAAATTGATTTGAAAGGGAGTAGTTTTGAGGAGTCTGGTAAGATGTGAGGAACTATTTAGTGTGTTTTGCTCACACAGAGCTGACGAGGGAAATGCGATCTTGTTTTAGTGTGTTTTTTAATCACGCAGAAAACGCAGAGACCGCAGAGCCAATATACATAACGCGAGGGAGTCTTCATTTTTTGGTGAACGCAAAGTTCGCTAAGCACGCAAAGCCCTCAA
>CAZDTI010000466.1:0-6755 GCA_964508085.1 uncultured Saprospiraceae bacterium
TTCAGTGACTTGGTGGAATAGATGTCTTTTTTGTATACTGGTATTTCTTTGGACATGATGTTTAATTTTTATTTTTGTTTTAGGTCGAACTTTTTGGGGTTCTTTTTGGGTGGATGGGTAGATAGGTGGATGGGCGGATGGGCTTCCCACTAACGTAAACAACTGCGAAAGAAGGAGAACCCATCTACCCATCTACCCATCTACCTATCCACCCACCTACCCTAAAAAAACCTTCCCCCTTATTGACCTTCAAGCTCCTTATCCATTGCCTTGTTGAATAGTGCAAATAATTGTTCCCGTACCTCGAACCGTTCACTGATGTTTCTTTCCCAAGGAATATTGACATCTTTTGTTCCTGTTGTGGAATACGTTTTGAAGTCTACTCCTTTTTCATCGAAGGATATTAATTCTGCTTTGTCTATGTTTTTATTTTCAACATGTCCGTTCACGATGGTTCGATTAAATCCTGTGGGATCATCATTCATGTAGCTGCAAATGGAGTCTATTATATCTTTGCTAAATGCCATAATAATTAATTTTCTTTTTTGGTTACTAAATTAATTTCATTTACCCAAGCTCTTCCTTCCTGATACAAAGCTTCCATTTCTGCTGTTTTATCTTCTACTATATTTTCCTTCAATTTTAGTCCTTTTTTATTTAAAAGATAAGCCAGATATTTAGAGGAAGCTGGTGCCTTATTTAATTTTGATTTTGCATCAATAAAAAAACTATTCAAATAATACAAGATGGAAGGTGACACCGGATCCATTCGATCATTTTCGTAAATGCCTACACGCTTCGCTATCCTCCATTCTCCATTTCGTTTTTCTAAAAAATCAAAATATCTGATTTGACTGGTAATGTCTACTTCGTAAAATCTCAGTGGCGCTCTTACTTTTAAGGTCGCGTTGGTTTCTGCGGTGGCTCGCTCTCCTTTGATGACAACATAAGGAGTTTGTAACAAGTGGGTCATACCATTTCCTCCTTCGGCAATCTTTTGGCTTGCCCCTACAAATGCTTCAAAAGGGCCATCAAACCAAGACAAGGCTATGTTTCCCCCTGGCCAAAAGGTATTTTTTAATTCCTGCCATTTGCCTCTGTCTCGGGCATGGCACCAAGTGTTTATTAAAGTGGTAATGGCTAATTTGTCCTTTATATTTTCGTCAGTGATTTGTCTGCCCAGGCCGTTATCATCGGCAATCGAAAAATACTCGGGTTTTTGATTATTTTGCGAAGGCAAGAAAACGCCCACCGCCCAAAGAAGAAACCAAGCCATAGCGAAAACCCCTAATCCTATTTTTATTTTTTTATTCATTTTGCTGAATAGATAAATTATTTATTAATGGGCGTTGCAATTAACTGTACCGTTTTATGGGACAGTAATTTCCATTCCTCTTTTCGATTTGCATAAACTCGAACATAGGTGATATTAATATTCATATCCTCCCCTTTTATATTCATACCCGAATTATAAACTCCATTCAAAATGGCAATATCATCATGTAATTCTATTGCTGACTTTTCCGTTTTACGATATTGAAAAGGTTTCTTTTTGACGGCGGCTAAGGTTTGCTCTTTATCCTCATAAGCGAGATAGCTTCCTTCTTTAATCCATCCATCACCGTGAGTAAACATAAAGTCGTCGGTAAATACTTTTTCCAAATAATCCGTTGCACCATGTAACATAGCCACCTCAAAGTCTTCATTTAATGCTAATATTTTTTCTTCCATTTCTTTTTTTGTGGTTTTATTGTTAGAAATAGTTTCAGGTATTTTAACAGTCTCTGTTTCTTTTGAACCACAGTTATTAAAAAATAAAACTATGGTTATGAAAAAAAACAACTTTAATAAAATTGATTTTAACTGTATTGGCATATTATCAAGTACATTTAAATAAGTGTTGTCTTTTATAGACAACACTTATTTAATTAATGATTAAAATTAGAATTCATACTTCAAAGTAAAATACATAGAGCGAGGCAATATTGGCACTACTGCATGCAAAGCATCTGGATTTGCTGCGATAGATTCAGCTGTTACCCTATTCGGATTAAAAGATTCTAAAATAGAACCTGGAGCAAATGATGAATTGACGCCAAGCGTATTGAAGGCATTGTTAACATTAACTGCAAAGGAAATATTTTTTGTAAAATTATATCCGGCTCCCAGGTTTACTTGGCTAAATCCAGGCATTTTGAAAGCATTGGGTTGGTTGGCCCATCTTTCTCCGGTGTAGCGGTATTGTACCAAGGCAAAGAACTTTTCTGTAGCATAAGTAGGAGTAAGATTGATCAGAAGATTAGGTGTGTTTTCTGCTTTGTTACCAGAATAATCGACCAGCTCGTCATCTTCTCTTATTGCATCATTTGGATTCCAAATTTTCCAATCCGTATATTCAGCATCCTGAATAGTTGCACCGGCTCTTATCGTGAAGTTTTTTGCTACATTCCAATCTAATTCTAATTCTACACCGACCGTTCTTTGCTCATTAAATTGTGGCTCTGGGAAGTAAAGTGTATTGGTTTCATCCGCTGTAAGTACGATAGTAGCCACATCTGAGAGCTGACTGTAGAAAGGTGTAATAGCAGCTTTTACTTTTTCGTTACGAACTTTATAGGCCACCTCAAATTGTGTAATGTTTTGATTTCGCGGCGGTACATTATCTACAGCAAACTGCGAAGTATAAGCAGCGTAAAATCTTAGGTCGGGTGCTTTCTGACCACTGGCAAAACGGACATAAAACGCATTATTTTTATTGAGTCGGTAATTCACTCCAGCTGAAAAAGCGAAACTATTGAGACTGGTGTTATATTCAATTTCGTTTACCCCTAATACGCCAGAGAAATTATCATAGAGGGTTAATGGATCTCCGTCAATACCTCCTGGAGTCGTATCAGGTACGGAACGATCCGTCACCCCATCAACACGCGAGATTTCAGAACGAAGCCCCCAATCGATGGTAAGTTTGTCGTCTGCTAAAGAAATATTATTTCCAAAGAAAAAGGCATTTTGATTGATGGACATATCCAAATCTCCATATCCGAATCGACCTCCCAGCGCATAATATCCCTGATCATTAGACACCTGAAAAACTCTACCATCTATTGCTTCAAATGTGGCCGTTAAAGGAACAGGTTTATCTTGTATCGAGGATATACCGGTGAGTGTCGCTGTTTGCTCATAACTATTGAATTGGGAATTAGAACCGAACCACCCAAAATTAATTCCTGTATTTTTCCACTTTTTACTAAAAGACAATTGATTCATTACCTCATTAAGCGAGCCTTCAAATAATCTGGAACCAGAATACAAAAATGAATTTGGAACTGATGAAGGAAGATTGTTTTCTATAAGATCAATTACCGGAGGAGATGGTGGCGCTCCAGGAGGAGATGGCGGTGTAAAATCTACTATGGCCGCAGTTTCCCCTGTCTCAGAATTGGTTAGTGTAACTCGTCCTGGAAAATTTGCTGAACCCGGAGGGCCGAATACACCCAGAAAGAAATAAGAAGTCGGATCAAAAAAGCTGGTAAAAGTGGTCGCGGCATTGCTACTTGCATTAAAAGTTTTAGCGGAGTATTTAAAATCATTTTTAATCGACCAACCTTTACCCAAATCGTGGCTCCAATTAAAGCCAGCAGCGATGTCTGTGGATTGCTGAGGCTTGTTCGGTGTAAAAGTCTTTGTACCTCCTCGCCCATCAGGAACCGTTACATCGCCCTCTGGAAATATGTAAGAATCTCCAAAAGAAACGCCGTCCGGTATTTTGAAATCATCAAATCCAGTAACCGGAAGTACTTGCGTCTGACCATTAATGTCATTTAAATATTTTGCAAAAACACGGACAGAACCACCTTTATATAATTTGGTCACATTGGCTTTTATTTGTCCTCCATTATTTAGCGGATAGCCTACATTATAAGCTCCATTTGCTCGTCGATAAAATCCACCAATATTATAACTTAAATCACTCCCTATTTTATCTCCGTAGTTAAATCCAAGTCTGTAATAAGGTTGTTCCAGGTTACCTTCTAATCCAAATTTGGCTTCTACCATTTTCGATCGTTCTGTACCCGTTTTAGTTAGAAAGTTGAAAATACCACCTGGCGCATTGACCGAAGTAATAGAGGAAGATCCTCCACGCACAGACTCTAAACGTTTAACACTATTGTCCGCACGGAAAAATAAATCAGAGACAAAAACGGCATCTGAAACAGCCGTCACCGGTAAGCCATCCTCCTGAAGAGATAGGTAGAAAAAACCATTCACATCTCCCGTTAAGGAATAATTAGAACCCGCAGAAATTCCTCTGGTGTGAACAGCATTTCTGGTTTCTCCTAACGAAGCGTTTACAAAAACACCTGGCGTATTGGAAAATAAATCAGCCGTACTACTTGGGGCTAATCTTTCCATTTCCTTAGAATCCAAGGTTGAAATAGCGATGGAAGATTCCATTGCAGAGCGGGCATCGAAAACCCCTGTTACAACGATCTCATCGAGTCCAACTCCTTCTAATAAAATAACCTTCATTTTGTCAGCTGCTGCTATTTCCTGGTTTTCGTATCCCGTGTAAGAAACTTCAAGCATTGTTCCTGCTGCTACGTTTAAAGTGAAATTTCCATAAACGTCAGTAGTCGTACCATTGGAGGTTCCTTTTTCCAGAACATTGGCCCCTATTAATCCTTCACCAGCTTCATCAACAATGGTTCCTGTAATCTGTGCAGAACACCAACTGGAGAAAAGAAAAAACAATATAAAAACCCCTAAGGTCATTTTTGATTTCTCCTTTTTCAAATTTCTTTTTTGGGAAAAAGTAAAAGGATCTTTCCCATTTTTGTAGAAATGATTTTTCATGTTTGATATAGTTTTGCGGGAAGACTAAACTGAATAATTTATATTCCCAAGTAAGAAAAATTAGCTCTTAGTAGTTTTATTTAGGGCATAGAAGTTCCAGGTGTCAGAACCTTCTACGGTGTGACACTTAATACTTAATACTTAATACTTAATACTTAATACTTAATACTTAATACTTAAATTGCACTTTTATCAATACACTTCGAACAAGCCGGCAGCACCCATTCCTCCTCCTACGCACATGGTAATTACGACATATTTTGCACCTCTTCTTTTCCCCTCAATTAATGCATGACCAACCATTCTTGAACCTGTCATTCCATAAGGATGTCCAATCGAGATCGCTCCGCCATTCACGTTCAACAATTCATTTGGAATGCCCAATTGGTCACGACAGTAGAGCAGTTGGGAGGCGAAGGCTTCATTCAATTCCCAGAGTCCAATGTCTGACATTTTCAGCCCTGCATTTTTCAATAATTTTGGAACTGCGAATACGGGACCGATGCCCATTTCCTCCGGTTCACAACCTGCTACTGCAATTCCTCGGTAAGCACCCAAAGGCTCTAAACCTCTCTGTTCCGCTAATTTTGAATCCATCAAAACACAGGCGGAACCACCATCTGACAATTGACTGGCATTGCCTGCACTTACCAAACCATTTTCCAACACAGATCTCAAATTCGTTAATGCTTCCAAAGTCGTAGAAGGTCGGTTTCCTTCATCTTTTGTTAAGGTCACTTCTTCAAAAGTTACTTCCTTGGTTTCTTTATTTAAGACTCCTTTTGTTGTCGTAACCGGAATTATTTCATCGTCGAATTTTCCAACTGCCTGAGCTGCCGCAGTACGTTGTTGACTTTGCAATGCATATTCGTCTTGCTGTGCTCTGGTCACGTTATATCGTTTGGCGACCAACTCTGCAGTCTCCAACATCGACATGTAAACGTTCTTATGTTTGGCTACTAGATTTTTGTCAACTACTCTATAGTTGTTCATATTTTCATTCTGAACCAAACTGATGGATTCCAATCCTCCTCCAACTGCTACCGACATTCCATCATACATAATCTGTTTAGCAGCGGTAGCAATGGCCATCATTCCAGAGGAACATTGTCGATCCATCGTCATCCCACTAACCGTTACCGGAAGACCACCAGCCAATGCAGCTAACCTTCCAACATTGAGTCCACTTGCACCTTGAGCCATAGCGCAACCCATGATACAATCTTCAACTTCTTCAGGAGCAATACCTGCACGCTTCACGGCTTCGGCTATAGCCCAACCACCCAGAGTTGGCGTATTAGTATTGTTAAATGCCCCTTTGTAAGCTTTCCCAATTGCTGTTCTTGCAGTTGATACGATGACCGCTTCTTTCATATTATTTTTTATGTTTTGTAATTTTTGGTAGTTGGCTAGAATCAATAAATTCTGCCAGCGCTGCCCCTAACCCCTAAAGGGGGAAATCTACCCGCCCTTGACCAAAATCACTGTTTTTGTCCAAGAGCCATTTGTATAACTATTCAGCAGTTAACTTTCATTCTATCCTGCGTCATAGGGAAAAACTTACTACTTACGACTTACTACCTACTACTTACTACCTCCGCCATAATCTTTCTAATCTCTTTTTTATCGACTTTTCCAACGGACGTTTTGGGCAATTCTTCTTGAAATAAAATACTCGATGGCACCGCCCATTTGTTGATGGTTCCATTTTCGATATAAGGTTTTAAAAATGTTTTTAGGTCATCCATTGTTAGTGTGGCACCCTTTTCTGTTTTTACAATGGCATGCGGTCTTTCGCCCCATTTTTCATCAGGCATTCCAACCACAGCAATCTCAGCAATGGATTTATGTTGACAAATAATCCGTTCCAAGTCGGTAGAAGAAATCCATTCTCCTCCGGT
>CAZDTI010000467.1:0-6736 GCA_964508085.1 uncultured Saprospiraceae bacterium
AATACGCCGAATTTCCTAAATAAGTCCCATTGTTATGACTATTAATTTACATTTCTTTAATTTTTGATTAACAAAATTATCTCTTGCTTGTTATGGTTGCAATAGTATAAATCGTTGATCGCTAGTTAATAGTGCCAAATCTTATATTATTGAGCCCCTTTAACGGGCATATTGTGTGGTTTTTAATAAAAAATCAAAATTTTTATATCTGCTCATTTAGCGATATATTTGAATATCAGTATGGATAACAATCAATACAATCCGATCTTTATTAATCAGTGTTCCTCACCTTTTTATCTAAGATCAAAACGTCAAAAATTTACTATCTAATTATGAAACGTCTTCTTATCCTCACTTTAATTGTTTTCGCTACTGGATCAACAACTTTCGCTCAAACTTCAGTTAGCACCGACAACAACTACAGTCTTCTAGAACTAAACAACGAAAATTGGTCATTCTTTTCTGATGAAAATTCGGATGTGATGTACATTGACTTTGCAAAATTGACTTTCAACCTAAGCGACATTGTCGTCTTAGACGAAAATGGCGAAGTCCTTTTTAAAGATGATGTACTTGATCTTCCAGTAGATTCTATTTACGAATTGGATCTAAGTGATTACGAATCAGGTAAATATGACGTTGAATTGCGTTCTTTTACTGGAAATGTCACTAAGGAAGTTACTTTAAAGTAATTATCCGGCTCTTTCGAGCAAAAAGCCCGTTCTTCTTTTGGAGGAACGGGCTTTTTTATTTTAGAAATGGAGTTCAAGATAGATGCTGAGTTTGTAAGAAGAAAAACAACCCACAAATTAACTAAATCAATGGGAACTAAACCACCTGCATACCGATTGATTCAATCAACTAAACATTAATTTTGATAAGCCACTACTAGCCCTTACTTTTGCCCACCGAAAACAGGGCTTAACCAACAGGCAATCAATAACATGCAATATGGAATTATTTAAGACGATAAAGAAGGGAGTTTCTGACTTTATGCTTGCTGAATATCAGCAAGACGTTGATTCGGAAACGGTATTGATAAACACTACCAAAAAAGAATTCAAAGGAGAATATACGGTTGTCGTATTTCCATACACCAAATTGACACGTAAAAAACCAGAAGATATAGGCGCACAGATCGGTGATTATCTTTCGGAAAACCTCGAAGTAGTCGATGGTTATAATGTCATCAAAGGATTCCTGAATTTGGAATTAAATGAAAAACACTGGTTGAATTTGATCCAGGAAAACTGGAACAATGAAGATTTCGGAAAATCAACGCCTAAAAACAGCCGAGTAATGGTGGAGTATTCTTCTCCGAATACGAATAAGCCATTACACCTTGGTCACATCAGAAACATTTTATTAGGTTGGTCTTGCGCCAAAATTTTGGAAGCAGCAGGATACGAAGTAGTAAAAACGCAAATCGTTAATGACCGAGGAATTCACATCTGTAAAAGCATGTTGGCCTGGTCGAAGTGGGGTGATGGAGAAACTCCGGACTCCAGTGACATGAAAGGAGATCACCTTATTGGTAAATATTACGTGCTATACAGCAGCAAAGAAAAAGAACAGAAAGAAGTTTTAGTCGCTGCTGGAAAAGAGAAGGAGGAGCCAGCTATTTTACAGGAAGTAAGAGCAATGTTATTAAAATGGGAAGCTGGAGATCCAGAAACCATCGCTTTGTGGAAAACTATGAATGGTTGGGTCATGGATGGTTTCGAAGAAACCTATAAAAACCTGGGTGTAAACTTCAATAAAAATTACTTTGAATCTGAAACTTACTTACTAGGTAAGCAATACATTGATCAAGGACTGTCTGATGGCATTTTCCAAAAGAAAGAAGATGGTTCTACTTTCATCGATTTGACAGACGCCAAAATGGATACCAAAACAGTCCTGAGAGCAGATGGCACATCATTGTATATTACACAGGATATCGGAACTGCTCAGCTTCGTCATGAAGATTGGAACGTAGATAAAATGATCTATGTGGTTGGTGACGAACAGAACTACCATTTCAAAGTACTCTTTGAAATAATGAAGCGATTGAAGATGCCATATGCCGAAGGAATGTACCACCTTTCTTACGGGATGGTAGATTTACCAACTGGTAAAATGAAATCCAGAGAAGGGACAGTGGTCGATGCGGATCAATTAATTAAAGAGGTAATTGAGGAAGTTAAAATTCGAGCTGAAGAAAGAGGTGGTGTAACGGAAGTAGATCCTGCAGAGATTCCTGAAATTTATAGAAAGATAGGACTTGGGGCTTTAAAGTATTTTATATTAAAAGTGAACCCGCAAAAGCGGATGTTATTTGACCCAAAAGAATCTGTTGATTTACAAGGGAATACAGGGCCTTACATCCAGAATGCTTACGTTAGAATTCAGTCTGTCTTAAGAAAAGCAGGTGCTGCTGATTTGGAGTTGGCGAAAGGATATAAAGGGATAGATCCATCAGAAACAGAAATATCGCTTTTGCTCGCTCAATACCCATCGGTTATTGCTGACGCTGCGAAAAATTATGACCCTTCACTCGTGGGAGCATATTGTTATGATCTTGCGAAAGCTTATCATAAGTTTTGGCATGATGTTCAAATCATGCGAGCGGAATCGGAAGAAGCAAAAGCGTTTAGAATTCTACTAAGCCACTTTACAGGAAAAACATTATTTTCTGGAATGTTGTTGTTAGGAGTAGAAATGCCACAAAGAATGTAGTCAACTCTACAGGAGCAATATTTTTTGTAGCAATACTAACTAGCACTTTCTCAAAGTTCCATAGAAGGAACATCTTTGTACCCTTCGCAGAAAAAATAAAAATGGATAATAAAAACACCACAGAAGAAAAATTAAATTTCATCGAACAAATCGTTTCCAAGGATTTGGAATCTGGAAAGTTCGCATCGGTTGTCACTCGGTTTCCACCAGAGCCAAACGGCTATTTGCACATCGGTCACATCAAAGCCATTTGTGTAGATTTTGGTATTGCCAAACGGTTCAATGGAATTACCAATCTCCGCTTTGACGATACTAACCCAGAGAAGGAAAGCACGGAATATGTCAATGCTATTAAAAAAGACATCAAATGGTTGGGATTCGATTGGGGAGAAGGGGAGTACTATGCTTCTGATTACTTTGATCAATTATACGACTTTGCAGTGGACTTGATTAAGAAAGGTTTGGCTTACGTAGATGACTCCACAGCAGAAGAAGTGGCAGAGCAGAAAGGAACACCAACTGTTCCTGGCACCAATAGTCCTTACCGGGATAGAAGCGTTGAAGAGAACCTTGATTTATTTGAAAGAATGAAAAATGGAGAATTTGACAATGGCGCAAAAACGCTCCGAGCAAAAGTAGATATGGCAAATCCCAACATGTTGTTACGGGATCCATTAATCTACAGAATTAAAAAAGTACATCATCATAGGACTGGGAACAAGTGGAACATCTACCCGATGTACGATTTTGCTCACGGACAGTCAGATTCCATCGAAAAGGTAACTCACTCGTTATGTACGTTGGAGTTTGAAAACCATCGACCACTTTATGATTGGTTTATTGAAAAACTAGACATTTTCCCCTCACAGCAAACGGAATTCTCTCGGATGAATGTGACGTACATGATCACTTCTAAGCGGCGGTTGTTGAAATTAGTAGAAGAAGGTGTGGTTACTGGTTGGGATGACCCAAGAATGCCGACAATATCTGGTTTGCGTCGAAAAGGATTTACTCCAGAGGCTCTTCGGAATTTCATAGATAAAGCCGGAGTCACTCGACGAGAGCAAATGGTGGATATAGAATTATTGGAAGAATGCCTACGTCAGGATTTGAACAAAAAAACGGATCGAATCATGGCCGTCCTTAATCCTTTGAAAGTGGTGATTACAAATTACCCGGAAGGAAAGGTAGAAGAGATGCCATTAGTAAACAATCCGGAGGAAGAAAACCCAACGAAACGAACTATTCCTTTCTCTAGAGAGATTTACATAGAACAGAGTGACTTTAGAGAAGAAGCACCAAATCGGAAGTATCGTCGATTAGCGCCAGGCAAAATCGCAAGATTAAAGGGAGCTTTCATCATCCAATGTGATGATTATATCAAAGACGAAGAAACCGGCGAAATCAAGGAGATTCATTGTACCTATTTTGAAAACAGTCGATCTGGTTCTGATGTTTCTGGTTTAAAACCGAAAGGTACGTTAGGGTGGGTTCCCTTTAAGGAGTCGGTTGATGCGGAAGCAAGAATGTACAACCGTTTGTTCACAGATCCAACACCTTTGGGGCACGAGGACAAAGATTTCATGGAGTTTATTAATCCCGATTCCTTGAAGGTGCTCAATATAAAAGTAGAACCAAGTATGCGGGATCGCAAAGTTGGAGATATCCTGCAATTTATGCGGGTTGGGTATTTTTGTATAGATCGAGATTCTGAGCCGGGGAAAATGGTCTTCAATCAGACGGTGTCTCTGAAGGCAGGGTTTTGATTTGATCGAATTGCTGTCATCCCAAGTGACCGTAGGGAGTTGAGGGATCACAGCAAACTTAATTGTTTATACGGAGATTTCGAGCAAACCAGCCCGACTGTCGCGGACGGGCGGGTTTATGCGAAGCGTAAATGCGTCGAGAAATCTAACTTTTTGACAAGGAGCTAGATTTCTCGATTCCGCTGCGCTCCACTCGAAATATAAAGGGGGGGGTGCCCTCCTGATCCTTCGACTCACTTTGCTCGCTCAGGATGACAGGAGGAACAAGTGCGGCTCGGTCACGATAAGACTATGTCTTTAAAAATCGTGTAAAAGAGCTTCCTATTTTATAAAATAATCCATCTTTGAACGGTCTTAGAAAAAAACATTACAAACAAATTAAAAAGCATGTCAAAAGGAAAGACCATACTTGCCAAGGAGCGTTTTGCGCTGACCATTGATCGGCTTTGTCATCAATTGATTGAGAATTATGAGGACTTTGACAACGCTTGTATTATTGGTGTTCAACCTAAAGGTGTTTTACTATCTAATCGAATCCATCAAAGACTTTTAGAGATTTTGGATATTTCACATATTGAATATGGAAAATTGGATGTGACTTTTCATCGAGATGATTTCCGAAGGAGAGATACTCCTATAGCTGCGAGCATCACGGAAATGGATTTTTTGGTAGAAAACAAAAAGGTGATCATGATAGACGACGTTTTATATAGCGGTCGTACAATCCAGTCTGCATTAGCGGCATTGCAACATTATGGACGACCAAAGCAAGTAGAATTATTGACTCTGGTAGATCGTCGTTTTAATAGAAGCCTACCGATTCAATCTGACTATACTGGTCTGACGGTGGATGCGATTAACGAAGCCTATGTTAAGGTAGAGTGGAAGCAAGGCAAGAAAGGAAGAGACCGTATCATTTTATTTGCTGATAAAGAAAAATAACACTATGCCCGATACTAAACTGAGTACCAAACACCTATTGGGAATAAAAGACCTGACAGTAAATGATATTCAATTGATCTTTGAAACTGCAGCTAGCTTTAAAGAGGTTATAAATCGTCCCATAAAAAAAGTTCCTTCACTTCGGGACATAACGGTAGCAAATTTGTTTTTTGAAAACTCTACCCGTACCAGGTTGTCTTTTGAATTGGCGGAGAAAAGATTGTCTGCTGATGTCGTAAATTTCTCTTCGTCCTCCTCTTCTGTCAAAAAAGGAGAAACATTACTAGACACTGTTAATAATATACTTTCGATGAAAGTGGATATGGTAGTTATGCGTCATCCCTCTCCAGGAGCGCCTACTTTCCTCGCTCAACATATCGATGCTAATATTATAAATGCCGGAGATGGTACTCATGAACATCCGACTCAGGCATTGCTAGATGCTTATTCGATGCAGGAAAATATTGGTGATTTATCCGGAAAAAAGATTGCGATTTTTGGAGATATTTTACATTCCAGAGTAGCACTTAGTAATATTTTTTGTTTGCAAAAATTGGGTGCAAAAGTAAAAGTTTGCGGCCCTCCAACTTTAATTCCCAAATACATTACAAACTTAGGTGTTGCCGTTTCTTACGATGTAAGAGAAACGCTGGAGTGGTGCAATGTAGCCAATGTGTTAAGAATTCAATTAGAACGCCAGGATATTAAGTACATACCTTCTATTAGAGAATATACTCAGTACTTTGGCATCAATAAAAAGATGTTAGATAGCTTGGATTCTGAAGTCTTAATAATGCATCCAGGACCAATTAACAGGGGAGTGGAACTAAGCTCAGATGTAGCAGACTCAGATCAATCCATAATCCTTGAGCAGGTGGAGAATGGGGTAGCGGTTCGGATGGCGATATTGTACTTATTGGCGGCTAATAGATGATTTGGTGGATAGGTGGATAGGTAGATGGGTAGATGGGTAGATGGGTAGATGGGGCCGCTTGATGCGTACCATTCGCGTTAGTGGGAAACCCATCTACCTATCACCTATCCACCCATCTCCCTCCTTTCTCCTATACTTTCCAGAACATTTCCGTCGTTTACTCGTAGTATTATTGTGAAACACTATACCTATGAGTCATTTAACAGAAGACCTCGTGCAGCGCTATGCAATGAGTTATCTTCAGAAACACTATAGTCGAAAATCCATTGGGTCTAATTTTTTTGCAAAAGAAGAAGTCAGAACTAAAAAGGAATACGGCGCCAAAAGAGCGGACGGTCTCCTCGTCTTTCGCCATTGGCTTTGGGGACAATATGTT
>CAZDTI010000468.1:0-6720 GCA_964508085.1 uncultured Saprospiraceae bacterium
AAAAAATAAAGAAAAAATTGAATAAAGAAAAAGGACGATTTTACTTTTACTCCACCTCAGAAGAGAATGACATGAGCAATAAGAAAGAAGAGTTTGATGGTGTTATCGTTTGTAAAAAAACGGAAAGTATTGATAAGTATATGATCAATGGGAATAAGGATTGAGATGTTATATATTCGATTAAGGGTATTTAGAAAAATAAATTTACTTTTTTGATTAAGGATTAAAAATTAAGGATTTTATCCTCAAGGGTAAATAAGGGGTTTTCGCGTTTGAGGGAGTAATCCTTAATTTTAGCATTCTAAATCTTGCATTAATCCAAGTTATAGTCTAGTCTGAGACCCTCCTACTTCGGATTCAAGAAAGGGAGAAAAGATTCTTGAGCAATTGATACTTTTTCCCCATACGAGCGTCTTCTGATAGAGAGGTTATTTCAAAGGCCGTTCATCAGAAATAGAAATATGAAAAAGTACATTACCCTTATCCTGTTATCCATTTTTTATTTCAATGGAACGTCAACTCAACACGAAGGCCCTAGTGAAAAATCAACGTATAAGACTCCCCAAAAAATCGTTGAAGAGTTGTCAGGTGCAACCAAGCTTGAGAATGGCGTTTTAATTGAAAATCGCAGCTCCTTTAAAAATAGAGAACATACCCGAAAGTATTTAGTAGAATTAATTCAACAGGCTGGATTAGTGCCTGAAGTTCAAGAATACGCGTTACCGAATTTATACCCAATTATTGACCTCCTATTCCATCCATTCAAAGGAGCAAATGTTTACACCGTTCTCCCTGCTACAACAAAAAGTGAGGAATACATAACTCTTGGGGCTCACTTTGACACCGAACTTAATTGTCCTGGTGCAATTGATAATGCTACGGGGGTTGCATTGATTTATAGTGTTTTAGTGGAGTTGTCAAAATCAGATAAACGCCAGAAAAATATTATCGTCGTATTCTTTGATCAGGAAGAAGAGAACTTAAATGGCAGTCAAGCTTTTGCAAAGTATTTAAAAGAAAATAAATTTAAAGTTCACTCCGTCCATACCTTCGACACCATCGGCTGGGACAACGATAACGACTTTGCGATGGAGTTAGAATTACCTACAAAGTATTTAGAAAAAGTATATCGGAAAAATGCAGCTGCGCTAAACATTCCATTGTATGTCTCCCCATCCAATTCCACTGATCACCATTCATTCAGAGAGCTCGGTTATAATGCGATTGGGTTAACAGATGAATATTACAATGGAGATTACCCGCCACATAAAGATACCTCAAGAGACAAATTTGAGACCGTGAACTTTGAATATCTTCAATCTTGCACTCAACTGGTTACAGCTACAATTAAAGATATTGTCAAATGAAATAATAATGGAAACCATTACTAAACATAAATTATTTTTCACGCTGCTATCCTTGAGCTTATTTTTCTTTTTGATAAAAGGGATTCGTTATGCTTTTATTGGAAGTTTTGTCCCAATCATTTTCATTACCTTAATTTCCCTAAGTTTAATTACGTTTGCGAACAAAGAGAAAAAACATTTTAAAATAGCGATCTGGAATTGGGGACTAATACTTATACTCTGGAGCGCTGTACGATTCGTAATTCCGATTTTGTTCGCACTTACGCCTAATTTAACAGAGACTCATATTAGAGAACAATTCGTAATTCCGGAGTTTTTAATCAGCTTTATAATGTTAAGCATTGGGATATATCTATTGAGGAATGTGAATAAGACTTCTAATACATCAACCTTTTAATATTATCCATATACCCACGACTAACTCGTACCACATCGCCATTTTTCATCTTTACATCATAACTGCTCACGTACTTCTCCAGACTTTCAACAAATTCTATATTAATGACCGAGGAGCGATGAACACGGATAAACAACTTAGGGTTTAACTTTTCTTCCAATTTACTAATGCCATAATTACTCAAAAAAGTAGACTCTCCGACAATCAATCTGGAATAATCGCCATCTGCTTCGATGCGAATAATTGATGCTACAGAAATGGTAATTAACTTCTTTCCGGATTGGACTAGAATTCGTTCTGGAAAATTTTGTTTTTCCATGATGAGGTTTTCAGCAAGCGGCGCAATAGTAAATGTATTGTTATTTTCATTAATCCTTTCTATGGCCTTCTGAAATCGTTCTTTGGTGTAAGGTTTTAACAGGTAATCCACTGCATGTACTTCGAATGCTTTTAAAGCATATTGATCATAAGCCGTGGAAAAAATAATCTGAGGAATTTCTTCAAGATGGGGCAATAGCTCGAAACCTGTCATACCCGGCATTTGAATATCTAAAAAAATAAGATCCGGTTTAAACTCATTTATTATTTTAATGGCGTCGACACCATTATTAGCCTCGCCCACTAAAATCAGATTTTGAAATCCTTGGAGGTATTCCTTGATGAGTTTTCGTCCTGCAGATTCGTCATCTACTATGATTACTTTTTTCATATGGAAAATTCAATTTTCAATCCTTGCGGATAATTATCAGAAATTTTCATTTCACTACCATACATTTTTTCCAGACGCAATTTTGTGTTCGTCAAACCAATACCCACGTCAAACAGTTTGCTTTTATCTGCTACGCCTATCCCAGTATCTGACACTTCAAATTGAATTTTATCGGCTACTTTTTTAATACGGATACAAATTTCTCCCCCTTCGATTAAGGAAGACAAACCATGACGTAAGGAGTTTTCGACGAGGGGTTGTAAGATCATTGGTGGGACTTTTTCCTTCCTAATACTTTGAGGAACATCGACGATTATTTCTAGTCGGTCTTCAAATCTCGCTTTTTCCAAATCCAGATATTTTTCTACAAATTCCAATTCCTCATGTAAAGGAATCAATTCGGTTTTCGTTGCTTTTAGTTGGTACCTGAAAAGATCGGAAAGTTTGGCAATCAACTCTCGGGTTCCCTCCTGCTCTGCAGGAACAGAGGCGCTGATCGTATTAAAAACATTGTATAAAAAATGTGGATTTAATTGGGCTTTTAGCGCGGACAATTCGCTTTTCAAAGCCGCTTCCGAAAGTGCCGCCTTTTGTTTCAAATGTCGCTGACTGGTATGATAATATTCATAAGCATGTAGCAAACCAAATTGTAAAACATAAAAAAGCGCAGGGATATAAATGTCCCAAACTTGTCCTTTCCCCCTTAGGTGTCCCCAATCTAAAAGCTCAGAAAAAAAATAAAAAACTTGCTGGGTTCCAACGACCCAAAGCGGTAAAATAAAAAGATGAATAAGGATTCTTTTTTGTAACGATATGGTTTTGAATTTCATGAAAATCAACCACCACACCAGAATGGTAAAAATTAATTTGACAAAATACTGTAATCCTGCGCTCCTCATCATGTTATACGGACTCAGCAAGTCAAACAGTGATTCAGAACCATTGTAGCGATTAAAAAATAGCGTAATGTGGTAAACATAAGCGAAAAAAATATAGAAAATTAGAACCCCTACTATTTCGTAGCGGGGAATACCAAAAGTTTTTTTTCTCAAGTAGGCATACATAATAACTTATTGAGTTTACTGATTTTTTTGCTCATCTTGGTCATCAAGAGTCCTTAATACAAAGGTAAGATAATCTCCGGCAGTAGCTTTTGTTAGGTTGGAAGAATATCAGACTTGACGAATCTTATTTTTAGTATTGGAGATAGATTTCTCGACTCCTATCGTCGCTCGAAATAAAAGGAGAAGCGCATTGTTATCCCTCGACCCGCTCCTTCGTCGCTTGCTCGGGATGACAGCAAAAGTCCTTTTATTTTGAATTAATTCAATAAATAGATCGAATAATACAAAGCTAAGGGTTAACACCTCCGATTCCTACTACTTTCCGACGAATGAACATATACACCGCCGAATGACATCTCCTTCCATTCGTCGTTTCTATTCGCAACTCACCGAATACTACTATTAGTTCTTCTACTTTTCCCTCAACTTTGGGTTAGCGTTATGAGCTTATTGGAATTTTGAAGTACATCCTCCTTTTCCAATAGACTAGCATAGGTTTCGAGCAATTTACTACTATTTCCCCTTCATCCTTAAATTTTATTTACAATGAAAAGTTACCTAAAAAAAACACTTAGCTTGCTATTAATCTGCTGTTTTCATCTGCAAATGAATGCCCAAACTGGGCAAATAAAAGGTACAGTGGCTGACCAAAACACTCCTTTAGCATTCACCACCGTTGTCTTAAAAGCAGCTACTGATTCAACTATGATCAAAGCAGCAGTGACAATTGAGGATGGCAGTTTTAAATTTGACAATATTGCTTTTGCAAACTACTTTTTAGAGATCTCCTATGTTGGAATGACCACTTACCAATCTGACGTTTTTTCACTGAACCAATCCTCCTTTACCGCTCCGAAGATTATTTTAAAGCCGAACACTAATGAGATGGAATCCATCGAAGTGGTGGCCAAACGCCCAATGATTGAGGTACTCGCAGATAAAACCGTTTTCAATATAGAGAATACACTGAATGCTACTGGAACGACTGCCTTTGAGTTGTTGAGAAAAGCGCCGGGGGTAATCATTGACAATAGCAATAACTTGATACTCGAAGGAAAAACGGGTATCCAAATTTACATCGACGGTAGACCTTCTCCACTAGCTGGTGACGATTTGGTCAATTTCCTAAATACCTTGCAATCTTCTGACATTGATAAAATCGAAATCATCACCCAACCCTCTTCTAAGTACGATGCAGCTGGTAATGCAGGTATCATTAATATCAAACTCAAAAAAGACAAACGCTTAGGTACAAACGGAACAGCATCTGTCGGATATTCTTACGGAAAAAATGGTCGCGCCTCTTCTTCTTTGAATTTGAATAACCAAACTAAGAAAACAAATTTCTTTGGCAGCTATAATAATAACTTTGGAGACTCTTACAGTTTCATAAACCTGGACCGCATTCAAAACAATGTCCGGTATGATTCAGAGACAGAAAGCATCAGAGATGCCAAATCGAACAATCTAAGGGTAGGTGCTGACTTTTTCCCAAACAATAAACACACGTTTGGTATTTTATTAAATGGAAATTTTTACACCCAAGAAGATAATGGTTTCACCAGAACGCCCATTAGTCCGCAAGCTACAGGCGAAGTCGAACAAGTTCTTGTGGCTCAGAGTGTAAATGACAACCAGAGTTATAACCTGGCCGGAAACATCAATTATAAGTTTGTCGATACCTTGGGTCATGAATTTTCAATGGATTTTGATTATGGAAAATACGATAGAGACCGAACCAGCTATCAACCAAACTCCTATCAAAATGAAGCGGGAGACCTTGTCTTTTTAGAAACAAACTATAGAATGCAAACACCTATAGACATCGATATTCTCACTGCAAAGATGGATTACAGTCAAAATCTTTTTGGTGGAAAACTAAGTGCCGGTGGAAAATTCTCTTTGGTGGAAACCGATAACATCTTTAACTTTTATAATGTCATAAATGAAGATGATGTCTTAAACATGGATCGAAGTAATACTTTTAGCTACAGCGAAAACATAAACGCAGGTTATTTTAATTATTATAAAAAAATAAAAAAATGGACAGTCCAAGCTGGACTACGACTGGAGCAAACCATTTCAGAAGGTGACCTACAAAGCACCCAAATAAATGAAGAAGATAAAGTGAACCGCAACTATTTTGATTGGTTTCCAAGTGGTGGCCTGACCTATGCACCTGATTACAAAAACTCCTGGTCGCTCAATTATAGCCGCCGTATTCAGCGGCCCAATTATGCATCCCTCAATCCATTTGAATACCAACTGGATGAGTTAAGCTTCTCAAAAGGTAATCCATTTCTACAGCCTCAATATACCAACAACATAAAACTATCTCATACTTACAAATACCGCTTGACCACTTCTTTAAGCTACAGCCACATCAAAGATTTTTTTGCTAGTGTGACGGAAACCGCAGGCGAAACCCGTAATTTTTTAATCACTAGAAATGTAGCCAATCAACAAGTCTGGAATCTGGGTATAAGTTATCCATTCAGCGTTAATAAATGGTGGAGCGTCTATACGAGCATCAATGCTTTTCATTCCGAATATAAAGGGAATGCCGAGGAGTTTGTGTCTATCGATCAAACCACATTGAATTTTTATGGTCAAAATTCTTTCACACTGCCTAAGGGTTTCCGTTTTGAAATATCAGGTTGGTTTAGTTCTCCCTCGGTTTGGAATGGCACCTATCAGACGAAATCTATGGGCTCTCTGGACGTCGCTCTTCAAAAGAAGTTTCTGGATGACCGGCTTTCTGTACGCGTTGCCGGGAGCGATATTTTGTTCACCTCTTTTTGGAGGGCAGATATGCAATTTGGTGATTTATACATTGATGGAAGCGGAGGTTGGGAAAGCCGACTAGTGAAAGTGAATGTGAGCTATCGCTTTGGAAGAAATGAAATTAAGAAGAATCGAAAACGGAGTACGGGATTGGAAGAAGAGGGAAAGCGGGTAGGAAAATAAGTTTTAAATTCTAAAATTCTCAGGTAAAAAAATCAAATATGTATGCTGACTATCAAAATAACTGAAAAAAGCTTTTTGAAGCGTTACAAATAAAGAAATTAAAACATGAGTCATCCCATAAGTAATATGTGCACGTTAACTGTTCTGTCATTCCGAGCGATTGAAAGGAGTCGAGGAATAAAAAGGTAACTTATTGACATACAGGTATTTCGAGCG
>CAZDTI010000469.1:0-6689 GCA_964508085.1 uncultured Saprospiraceae bacterium
ATTTTTTACCAAATTTCATCTGTTTGCAGGGGAGCAAAACCTGCACGGACTATTGGAAAAATATATTTAAAATAATTCCAACACTAATCCTACTTTTAAGTAGTTGTTTTTTATTTGGACAATCTTTTGAAGGCCATTACCTACAAAGTTATTGCACACAACCCAAATCCGGAAATGGTGTCGGATAGTATGTGGCAAGAATTGATAAAACAACAATTTGGAGAAAGAGGATTTATGACACAAAAGTATTTTTACAAAGAAGGAAATTATTGCTCGGAAATAGATGCCGGCTTGCAGTCAGGATTACAAGCTTTCAACCCTGAAGATGGTTTGTTATACAGTTGGGCAAAAGACTCGGAGGAAGCCGTAACTGTTGACACTAAAAAATGCTTGGATGCCTTTGTTGAAATAGTAGAGACTACCGAACTAGATACCATTTTGGCGATCCCTTGTAAAAGTCTATTGATTAAATCCAAACTAGGTACAATGACACTATGGTACAATAGTGATTATTTAAAAGTAGATCCAAATTATTACGAAGGACACCTCTATGGGCATTGGGAGCAAATTCTAAAGAAGACGGGCTGCCTGCCGCTTAAAGTGGAACAATCCGGCTTTATGTCGAAAATGACTCAGATTGCCATCGAATACAAAGAGGAAAAAGTGAAAGAGACTAAATTTGCTATTCCTGAATTTAAAGAAGTGACTGCTAATCCTATGAATTGAAGAGTATTAGATTCGATAAAAACACTAGGAATCAAAATGAAAATGGATTTAGCTCGTTATTAATATTATGAAACTAAAACATGTAATAATACTTCTCATAATGTCAACTGCTACATTATATGGACAATCAAGCTCTGTTAAAAATGATGCTGATTTTGTAATTGGAATAGAAGGAAATTTTGGATACAATAAAATGAATGACAAACAATCCGGAAGAGGAGATGTCTATTCCTATGGTTTGAATTTTAGCTTGCCCATTAATAAATTTTCCTTTGGAATAGGAATATTACAATCCAGTTATGGCTCTGAAGTAATTGACGAATATAGTGGAGAATCCTTTCTTGATGAAAATGGTGATGACCTAAGAGAATTGTTTATCTTTAAAAAAAAGGAATTTGAACTAAACTATGTAACCCTAGCTAATAGAGTGCAATATCGATTTCCATGTAACTGTATTTTTCTTCATGCTGGAGTCAACGTAGATTTTGCTAAATCGACAAGTGGAAAGGAAACTAATGAGTATCTCAGAGAATTTAAATCCCTGGATAGTGAAGAAAACATCAAACTGAAAAATAGAAATATTGGCTTTGATTTCGGCTTAGGGTTTAAAATCCATATAAATAAAACCTCTAGGATTGTAATGAGACAAACCTATAACATAAGAAACGAATTCATTCAAAGCAATCGAAAAGTTAATGAAGGTCAATTAAACTACCTTGAAATATCGATTGGCCTTCAAAAAGGTATAGTTCTAAATTGAGGAAACTATCGGTAAAACGAAACTGCTGAGTTCTAAAGTTGTGAACATTGTTGAATAAGTAATTCGGAACTTTTAGAGCGCTAGTTTTGACTTTAGACAAATTAGAAAACATGGATCAAGCGAATCGCATGTTGAATCTTCGCTTTAAGGGTAGCTCTGTAGGAGCGCTATCTTTGTAATCTAGCAACTAACCCATGATATTCGAGCTCCAGAGGAGCGACACCCGAAAATAGGTAAGGTGTCGCTCCTCTGGAGCTGTGGACGGTCCTAAATTAGCGCATCTTTTAACCTGCGATTCGCATGACTCATGTTTTCATGCTTATCATAGACTATTACAATGGAAATAAAAATCACCTACCTAAACGATGATTTCATAGTCAACTTTGACGATGATATTATGGCCGGAACCCTTTTGGCATTTTTAATAAACATCTTAGATATTAAAATTCCAATCCTAAATCAATACGGCAATCAAATCGCATTACAACTGTGGTCAACAAGTTATTGTTTGGATTTGAACCAATCGTTTAAAGCGCAGGCTAGTGCTATTAGTCACAATAGTCCGTTAGGTATTGCACAAACTGTAAACACCAACATCGAAGAGTTTAATTTGACGATGAATAATTACTTGAAAACAGTTAATGAAAATAACATAACATTTACAAAGGTAGATAATGAATATTCTGATTTCAGGACCGAATTGAAAAAAGGCGCAGCGCACTTTATCCAAAAGATCAAAGATCGAAATTTAGAAGTATTGATCAATGATGCTTATGCTACCAATGACTTTGCAAAGCTGATTTCGGATTTTGATGAAAATGGACTTTTTACAAAACACATCATGAAGTCAAGGTACTTTATGGATGACAAAAGTTGTGACGAAAGTCCTTTATATGCGATAGGGGATATTGCTAGGCTAACGTTTGATCAAAATGCTGTTGAGTTTTTTATAACAATGCTATTTAGCAAAGCATTGGATAGTGGCATCAACAAATTTACAATTGATAAAAATGGAGAATCAGACCTGACTTTTGAACAAAGCAATGACTTGTATTCGCTTGCTGGACATCCGAGCTATAGCGTAAAACTGATCTATGAAGGGAAGGAAGTTGAAGAGAGTTTTGAGTCCTTGAGATACAGTTTGACAAAACGGCTGAATTTATTTAATCGATTGCTGGAAAGTGCTGGAAGGTTAGACAAATGGTTTTTACTGAGTAATGGTTCCTGTTTGCTGACCACAGAGAATCGGTACCAGGATTTATTGGACGCGAACATATTAGCTCCTGATTTGGATTATTTCAATCCTTGGGAGTATTAGGTCTTTGGCAAAAGCGATAACAATACAATTAAAACTAAATGAATTTCTTATCAGAAGAGAGGTCTTTCAAGGCAAATATGGGAACTATTTCCTTTGCAGATGTTTTAGAACGATTGGAGAGAGAAAATTTTTATGAAGAAGGCTATTTTGAATTAGAAGAGAAGATAAATAAAGACTGGATACTTTTCAGTGCTCCAGGAGATAGGGTAACTTCTAGTCAGGTTTATGAATTTAAGTATGACCGGGATCGAAAGGAGATTGTGATCAAAGGAAGATACAAAAGTATCTTCTTTCCTGCTCTGCTGTCCTTGTATGCCTTGCCAATAATTTTTTTTCTATTGGACAGAGATTTGTCAAAATTAAAAACCATCATGCCCGTAGTTGTTCTTTTCTCTATATTTATTCTTATTGCTGGATATTTTCGTTTAAGAACTAATTCCAAAGCGATAGAAAGAGATGTCGTTATAAGAATAAATGCCATTTTGAAAGAAAGAGGAATGACAAACTCAATTTGATCTTCCAACAATTCTAACTTGATCAATGAAACCAATTCTATTTTTACTCACCTTAACAAGCGGTTTCAGGGTCTATTAATTCTTTACTATGTTAACAGATACGCCTATGCATAAACCAAAAAAATCCGACTTGGTTTCCGTAAATAATAAAATGATTTATTACGAAATTTATGGTCAAGGAAAACCTTTATTTCTATTACATGGGTATACCCAATCCTCTGTTTCCTGGAAGCCATATATCGGTGATTATGAAAATGAATATGAAGTATATTTGATCGATTTAACAGGGCACGGAAAGTCAGAGCCATTTAAGGAAGCCCTGTCTATCCATTCTGTTGCCGAAGATCTTAATGCTTTAATTCAGTATCTAAAATTAGATCAGATTCAAGCCATTGGATTTAGTTACGGTGGAGATGTGCTTTACCAATTGGCCTTAATCAATCCTTCTGTATTGAAATCTATGATGACAATAGGCTCTGTTGGAACATGGACCATCAAAGACTTTCCGGAATACTTAGAAATGTTTACTTTTGAGAAGCGAGCTAATTTCCCTTGGTTTAAAGCGTCTCATGCTGGAGATGAACAGATCAAAGGTATAACGGAGCAGTTTAAAAATTATATTGTTGCGTTGTCAGACAAGGAACTGCAAAGCATAACCACCAAATTGTTAATCATGGTCGGTGATAATGACGAAGGGATGGACTTGGAGGAAGTTGTTCGCGTGAAGAAGAACATAAATAATTCGGAGCTTTGGATATTGCCTAATGTTGCTCATGGAGCACATGAGGGAGAGCATAAGGAAGATTTTATTGCAAAGTCGAAAAAATTTCTTTTGGAGAATGGTTGAAATACTTAGAGGAAAGTTATACTGTAGTCTGAAAAGGAGAAGAGAGTGTAGAACATTGTGGGGCAGTGATTCAATGGAGAAGTTGTTTTTGTTTGTAGATAGGCGATGTATAGGTAACTAAGGGTTGATAGTTGGGGATGTAGAATAGTAGTTAGCGTCAAGTAAGAGAAGTACATCAACCGGAATCAAATATGAATTAAATTATTATGATATTTTCGAACAGATTTATTTTCTTCAAAATATTGCTTCTTATAATAGTAGCTTTTTTGGTTAGTTGTGAAAATAAAGACGACTCTGCAAAACTTGAAAGAGAAAGAAAAGAGCAAGAAGAATTGTTTAAATCAATTGATAGTGTTTACATGGAACTTGGTAGTAGAACCAAATCTGCTGTTAATTGGGAGAAATTTGAATATCAGTTTTTGTATGAACTGCAAGAATTTATTGAATTAAAAAAAGGGAAACTAACATTTAAACATCTTCAGGAATTTGAAATCTACAAAAAAGACACTTCTTATAGATTTTCATACGTGTCCAGAAGTTTTTCAAATGACATCTTTTTTGACTTAAGCATTTCCAAAGATCAAATGGAAAAATACAATAACCAAAATAGAAGAAGATTTAATGTTTATGATTTGGTAAGCATCAAGATTGATAAATTAGAACCAATTGCGTTTGAATATAGAGGAGATTATGATTATTATCATTCTGTAATACATCTCGATAGAAATAAATCATTAGTTGCCTACGGAGAGATTTTAGATTTCGACTTCTACAAAACAGAAAAATCTAAAGCAGAAAAAATATTGTGGGATATAAACGATTAAAAATACAATTAAGCACAGAATGTTTTTTAATAAAAATAAAATAATAAAAAAAACAGGAAGTAATCTTAATAAATCGCTTCCGATTTTGTCAATCTGCGATCTGAAGAAAGAATTCTGTTTAGAATTGTTGAATCATTTTAAGGAGTTCGATCAGGTAGAATTAATTAAAGGGGACATCTTCAAAGTGAAAGCGGATGCGATTGTGAGCCCCGCCAATAGTTTTGGTGACATGAGTGGCGGTTTGGATAAATTGATAGATGATCACTATAAAGGAAAAGCTCAGGAAAAGGTAATTCATAGAATAAGGGAAGAATATTATGGGGAATTACCAGTAGGTGCTATTTTAATAATCCCAATAAACAGTGGAAAGTTCCCATACTTAATTGTAGCGCCAACAATGAGGATACCTGGACGATTGAGGAAAGAAACCATAAATGTCTATTTGGCAATGCGGGGAATATTATCGCAGGTTTTAAAGTATAACGAATTGAATAATGGGGTGATTAAAAAGGTATTACTTCCAGGCTTAGGGATTGGAGTTGGAGGGCTTGGCTATGAGGAATCTGCTAAGCAAATGTATAGGGCATATCAGAATGTTTTTGAAGAGGAGTGGAGGGGGATTGTGCATCCTGCTTTGGCACCTTATGTTTTGAGGAAGTAAGGAGCGTTTGAAAGAAGGCTATCCATAGTGTCAATCAGAGCTAAAATAAATCGTAAGAAACGTATTTTTTTAGTGGAAAGTCTTTTGGTTGAAAGGAGAGGGGGCAGGATAATGGGGGGGGGTGTGAGTTAAGAAGTTGTATGTTGTGTATAGATAAGCGATTTATATGCAACTAAGAGCGGAGAGTTGAGGGTGTAAAAATGTTACCCATAATTAAATTAAAATGAAAAAATCACTGATAACATTGATTTTGATAACTTCAATTTATCTTTCGGTGGAAGCTCAGAATAATTCTGAACTTCATAATCTTGAGATGAAAAGTTACGTGATTCATGAAAATGAGTGTAATTCTGCCGTTCATAATGGTCGAGCCTGTGAAGTTTATTCTTTATCCAATTGGTTTAATTCAAATATTAATTACATAAACGAACACGAACAACAATTAGAGAGTAATTTTAGAACACTGGAGACAATGGACATGAGTAAAGTTCTTAAAATTAGATCTTTTTTCTTGCAAGGGTCAACAAAAAATCACTCAGGATCAAGGGCGCATGTTTTAGAATATACATTGGAAAATGAAGATGCAGTAAAGGACTTTAAGCTTATTCTAGCTGATTTAACTTCCAAGTATATGAGCTTCTTTAGAAAAGAACCATGGACATATTTGGGAAAGGAAAATAAAATGTACTTTGTCCTTCCATCAGGTTCGGATTGTGAAGAAATACTGAACGATATAATTAAGTAAATAAAAAAAAATGGGTAACAGTCGATATCAGAGCATGCCGGCTAGCGCCTTGCACGCTCGATATCGGGGACGTTCAGCACAAGCAGAGAAATCAAAAGTAACTTTCAGGGACTTAACTCCTTGTGAATCAAGGAAAATCAACTACTTTTAAGGGTACCTGAATAGTTATAATCAAAAACAACTGTAACACTTGTACAAAAGTTGTATCTAAGTGTAAAACAGCTAAAATATGAATCCTTTAACAGAGCAATATTCAGAAGAGAAAAGCAAAAAACTATTGCGAATGGCACTCA
>CAZDTI010000470.1:0-6676 GCA_964508085.1 uncultured Saprospiraceae bacterium
TATTTTCTTCAATTGATGAATGACGATAAACAAACTACTCAGACCATAGTTATCAATCGTTAATCCAGAAAGAAAAAACGGAATATGAAATTTAAAAACAGCTTAGGAGATTTGTTTTTTTAATCCTAGCCCCCTCTCAAGTCGACTCGGTAGAAATGCAGTAGCACTCTCCGAGTTGACTCGTTGGGAAGGTGGGGGAGTGTCTTCTCTTACACCTGCACTATGTAACTTCCTCGTTAGTTTGCAGTATTTCCTAAGTTCGGAATGCTGCCTCCTCGTTCTCCCATTGAATGTTCTTGCACTCAACGAAGTTTCCATAGAGACTTCCAGCCACTAAAAAACAATAGAACTACAATACTGCAAACCAGTCCGACTCCTCAAACCCGAATCATGAAACTCCACCTAGTAATTCTAATGACCTTCGCCTGCCTTGTTTCCCTGCAAGCAGAATGTCACTATTCCAAATATCACCTAACATTCGAAATACAAACCACCTCCGATCACCTCATCTATTATAATGAAATTCCTGGATGCCAACTCAATATTGATTCCATCCAAAATCAAAAATACCTGATCAATAATTTGAGGCTAAGGAATGAATCCGATAGCCTAATCCTCTTTAAGGACAGAACCAGTTACAAGTATTGCATTGAAGAACATATAAATTGTGCGGAAGCGGAGAAAGACTCTATATTTCTGTTATGGAATGGAATCGTATTAAAAGTGGAAGAAATTGTAAGTATTAAAGTGCTGGAGCACCTTCAAGTTCCAGTGTTTGATAACATTTCTACCGGCTTTGCGTTTTCTGATACCAGTTGGAGGGAAAACCCTCCGAAAGAAATTTTATATTGTGGCGCCTATCTTTGCTATCATATGATATTTGTATATCAATCGGATAATAAAGCCACAAAGGTCTTGTCAGAAATTAGATCATTTCAGTTGGAGATAGATGAATTGGATAAAGAAGATGAATTAGACAGTAGTAATGGCGATGAATATGACGCGAGGCTTTCTTCATTGGTTGATCAATTGTCTCTAGAGAAGATCGTACTTATCTCGGGTTGTACGGATTGAGGATTATAAATATCAGCTGTCCGCCGGAGTAAAGAACTTCTCGTTAATTCTCGGTACATCACCCTCGCTTGTTCAATAAATTAAACCCGTCGGACTTCATCAGATGGCCTCAAAGCCATCAGATGAACTTTTCAAGGCGAACTGCGGAATAATTACTAAAAAAGTTAACCCTTAATGAAGTAGAATATTTTGTTTTTATTTACTTTCATTGCCCGAATTGACGATTTCCCTCTAGAGGAGATCGGAAAAGTACTTATTTAGGGTTGTACGGGTTGAAGATATTGGATAGTTACTTACAATGAAAAATAAATTACATCAACAATTAAAAGGAAGTTTCATAGGCTCCGCTATTGGAGATGGATTTGGATATACTACAGAATTCCTTAAGCTAAATGAAATAAAAGATAAATACGGCCCAAAAGGACTTACAGAGCCCCTTGGAGAAATTATACAAGTAACAGATGATACACAAATGGCCTTGTCCGTTTCCAAGGCAATTATGAATTCTTTTAGAAACGGAGATATTGATAGTAAAGAGTTGGAGAAGAATCTTATTGAGGAGTTCATTCTTTGGCTAAACGATGAAGATAACAACAGAGCACCAGGAATGACTTGTATCACTTCTTGCGAAAATCTTGAAAGAGGACAGAAATGGAATATAGCTACTTCAAGAAATTCTAAAGGATGTGGAGCGAACATGAGAGTTTTACCATTGGCATTATTAAGATTCAAAAAATCCAATATAACAGATTCTCAAATTCAAAAATGGTCTCAATTGCAATCAGCAATAACTCATGGGCATGCAACAGCACTAACAGCTTCAGAACTAACGGTTATAACAACAATCAAAATTTTAAATGGTGTAGAACCAAGTAATTTGATTGATGAACTCATCGAGCATTGCCATAATCAAGAGAACAAATACTACAAGGATGTACTCGGAGATCTATGGGAAAGACCTGGCGTTTTGGACCCCAATGATTATATCAATAGAGGCTGGAAAGAATGTATTGAAAGTTTAGAAAAAGTAAAGGAGTCCGTTACTATTAATTTGGAAAATGTAGACCCTTGTGACCTAACGGGTGAAGGATGGATCGCAGAAGAAGCATATGCCACCGCGTTACTTTGCTTTTTAAAAAACCATAGTGACACAAAACAAACTTTGATTCAATCGGTGAATACTAAAGGCGACTCAGATTCAATAGCATGCATCGCAGGTTCATTTGCTGGTGCAAAGAATGGAATCGAATCACTACCAGAAGATTGGGTAAAAAGAATTGAGTATAAAGCTCAAATGGATAATTATTTAAACTTTATTAACGATTGAACCACTGGAATTAACAGCAACATTCCAATTAATTCACCAGAACATTAACAAAACATGAAATTAAAAACAGTAATCCTATTGTTACTTTTTGTAACAAATCAACTACACAGTCAAAACGAAGGACAATCAAATCTGTTCAATAATCCAGATGTTGCCCTGGCCAAACGGGTAGATGACCTCGTAGCTAAAATGACACTAGAGGAAAAAGCAGCTCAACTGATGTTTGAAGCGCCCGCTATTCCAAGGTTGGGAATTCGGAATTACAATTGGTGGAATGAATGTCTACATGGCGTGGCTCGTAATGGAAAAGCAACGGTATTCCCACAAGCCATAGGTATGGCAGCTACCTTCGATCCGGATTTGATGAAGCGGATCGGAATGGCAATAGCGGAGGAAGGAAGAGCAAAATACAATGCAAACAAAAAAGTGGGGTACATGGATCGATACGCCGGACTTACTTACTGGTCTCCTAATGTCAACTTATTCCGAGATCCAAGATGGGGCCGTGGGCAGGAGACCTATGGAGAGGATCCTCACTTAATTAGTAGAATGGGCGTCTCTTTTGTAAATGGTTTACAGGGAGAAGGAGAGTTATTAAAAGTAGCTGCAATGGCTAAGCATTACGCCGTACATAGTGGCCCGGAAAAATTGCGTCATGAATTCGATGCCGTAGTTTCCAGACATGATTTGTGGAACACTTACCTACCTGCTTTCGAAGCATTGGTCACTGAAGCGAGTGTAGAGGGTGTGATGGGGGCTTACAATAGAACGAATGGAGAAGTTTGTAACGCACATTCTTATTTGATGGAAAATGTGCTGCGTAAGAAATGGAAATTCGACGGATATTTTGTTTCCGATTGTTGGGCGCTTCAGGATTTTTACAGCGGTCATAATGCAGCCGAAAACAAGGAGCAGGCGGCGGGACTCGCATTGAGCAAAGGATGTAATTTGAATTGTGGCAACACCTATCCTGCCATATTAGATGCTATTAAAAAAGGATATACTTCAGAAAAGGAAGTGGATAGAAACCTAAAACAAGCTTTGCTTACTCAGTTCAGATTGGGAATGTTCGATCCAGAGGGAACGGTATCCTTTGATAAGATTACTACGGAAGTGGTGAGGAGTCAGGCACATATTGATCTAACTTATGAGGCTGCTCAAAAATCCATTGTTCTTTTGAAGAATGATAAGAATGCATTGCCGCTGGATCCGAATATGAAAAATGTATTTGTAACAGGTCCTATGGCCGCTAATGCGCAAGCTTTGCTGGCTAATTATTATGGCATCAGCCCGGACCTTCGTACAATACTGGAAGGGATAGCAGATAATGTATCGGACCATACTGCCATAAGATATGTCCAAGGATCATTGATGGATCGGCCGAATATCAATCCTATGGACTGGTACTCTGAAGAAGCGGAGGTTGCTGATGTTACGATCGCTTGTATGGGAATTACTCAATTGCTCGAAGGCGAAGAAGGAGAGGCTATTGCATCTCCGACTTTTGGAGATCGTACGTACATCAATCTTCCTCCTCACCAGATTGAGTTCTTGAAACTGATGAGAAGCAAAGCGAAAAAATTGATAGTAGTTATTACCGGAGGTAGCGCCATCTCCAGCCCGGAAGTACAGGAAATGGCAGATGCTATTTTATATGCTTGGTATCCTGGAGAACAAGGGGGACAAGCAGTTGGAGACATCATATTTGGAAAATCTTCTCCGTCTGGAAAATTACCAGTGACCTTTGTAAAAACGATGGATGATCTTCCTCCATACGAAGATTATAACATGAAGAATAGAACTTATCGCTATCTTCAAAAAGAACCGTTGTATCCATTCGGTTTTGGATTGAGTTATGCTAACATTACACTTGCAAGCCTGGAATGCTCCAGCGAAACCTTCCGTAAAAATCAAAAACTAAAGCTGTCTGTTGTTGTCAACAATGCATCTGACCATAAGGCAGAAGAGGTGCTTCAGGTTTACGTTAGAAAAGTGAATCGTACCAGTGAGGACACCAACTATGATCTACGAAGTTTTCAGAGAGTAAAGCTTCCGCCAAATTCCAATCAAACCTTTGAAATTGAATTGGATCAAAAAGCATTTTCTAAATACAGTGATGAGGGTGATCTTCAATTGGAGAAAGGCGAATATGAAGTATATGTTGGTACGGCGCTTCCGACAGAACGATCGGTGGCGTTGGGCGCAACTAAGGCGCTGGTCAAGAGGGTGAAGGTGGAGTAGGAGGAGGGTGGATAAGGGCGGATGAGGGTAGATAAGGGTTCGCTTGATTCGCGCGCCCAATTCCCAATAGTGGGAAACCCTTATCCACCCTTATCTACCATCATCTACCCTGATCCACCCTTCCTACTAACTAAAATAAATCATCACAAAAGCTACCACTAGAACAACAAACAAGGAAGCCACAATATCTATCCAAGAATAGCTGGACGCATTTTCCGCTTTTTGTGCCTCAGAAATTGATCCCATGGTAAGTCCTTCTAAAGATTTTATCGGTTGCGCCGGGCTGAGCATTGATACGATTACCGTAGTTGCGACACAGTAGAGAAAGAAGAAGGTAGAAAACTTAAGGAAATTCATATCCGCTATTTGGAATAAGAAACCAGAAGGATCCAGATTATCTTTCGTGACCTCCAAGAACAGTCTCACCACCGCAATGGCGAGTCCTGAGAATAGCGTAGCTAAGGCACCGTTATTATTGATTCTACTAAAAAATATTCCAAGTAAAAAGACCGCAGTAATTGGTGGCGCAATGTAGGCTTGTACACTTTGCAGATAACCATATAGGGCACCTCCTGCCAAATCTTCAATCACCGGAACCCAGGCGATACCAAGTACCACCACTACAGCAGTAGCGATACGGCCCATCGTTACCATTTGCTTTTCACTGGCATCTGGTCTTAGTTTTTTATAAATATCAATAGTAAATAAAGTAGAGCAACTATTGAATACAGAAGCTAAGGAAGACATCAGTGCCGCCATCAATCCAGCAGCGACCAAGCCCCTTAAACCAGAAGGTAAGACCTGCATCATCAAGGCCGGGAAAGCCTGATCAGGCGTGTCATAGGCCAATTCTCCTCGGAGGTTTAACACTAAGGCTACAACTCCCGGAATAAGAAATAAGAAGACGGGCATCAACTTCAGAAAAGCGCCAAAAATACTTCCTCTTCTCGCTTCCTTTATGTTCTTCGCAGTCAGTACTCGTTGAACGATAACCTGATCGGTACACCAATACCAAATTCCGACAATGGTAGAGGACAACACCAACCAGTGCCAGGGATAATCATTGTCATCCATGGATCGCCACATATTCATATAGTCTGGGCGGACTTCCGTATTTACAGTTTCAACGACGCTTTCCCATCCTCCAGCAGCTGACAATCCAAGTACGGTAAGCGTAGCTGCTCCGATGACCAAAATGATGGCTTGTAAAGTTTCCGTATATACCACCGCTCTCATTCCACCAAGCACGGTATAGATCCCGGTAAGAATGACCGTGGCAAATGCACCCGTCATAAACGGAATATCCAATAAGGTCGAAATCACAATTCCACCTGCGTAGAGGGTAACGGATACCTTAGTCAATACATAGGCAGCCAAACTAAAGATGGATAAAAACCACCGTGCTTTTTCTCCAAATCTTTTTTCCAGAAATTCGGGCATCGTGAAAACGCCACTCCGCACGTAAAAGGGTAAAAACAACCAACCCAGCAAGATTACAATCCAGGCGTGTAACTCATATATGAGTAAAGGAAATTTATCGGCAGCACCAGAGCCCGCGAGCCCAACGACGTGTTCAGAGCCAATATTAGAGGCAAATATGGAAGCACCTACTACAAACCAACCCATATTTCTACCGGCTAAAAAATAGTCCTCACTGTCTGCATTTTTTTGTCGAATTACCCAGTAGGCAATGGCTAATAATAATCCAAAATAACCGGCAATTACAATCCAGTCTAATGTTGATAAAGTGTTAGTCATGTTGTTGGTTTTGTTTTGTTGTAGTGGTAGCCTCTTTAGGTTTAGGTAGGTTAAATGGTTGGTTTTTATTTTTTACCGTACAAAGAAAGTAAAATAATTGTAATTGTTCAAAGGTATGAAAGGTGGGACCCCGTTTAGGGAGACTTTTGAAGGCCCTCTGGATGGTACAAATAAGGATAAGTTAAAATCACTTTTTTAGCTAAAAATCCAGAAAATATTCGATAATATTGGAGGCAATAAAATATACAAAGCATTTTAAAATCATTTAAAAACTTT
>CAZDTI010000471.1:0-6663 GCA_964508085.1 uncultured Saprospiraceae bacterium
GATTTATTTCTTCTATTGTTCTTCCATTGACTCGAGCATCCACACAAGCCCAATCATAGCGATAGTACAAATCATTTGCATCTAAGATTTCGGATGTTGAACGGGAACTTTCTATTCGATTTATGAATATATGAGGATCTCTTAGGTTCATAATCGGGTAATCCTCCTCGGGAATATCATTGAGATTACACATCGTATCCGGAAATGGAAGTTCTTCTACGATATTTAAAACCCAAAACAAAACCCAGATGCATTCACATTTCCAGGTAACTTTATTCTTTGCTTCTGGCGTTGGATTAGCCAAAAAGGCTTGTTCATCTGGAGTAATAAATCCATCCATTTTATACTTACGAAGATATTCCAGTGCCTCTTCACCTGAGAGGCCATTAAAAGCAACTGCACTCGTTGTACACAAGACAACAAGGCGTTGAGCGATTTCTTTTGGCCCGCGAATCGTGGTTTCCTCTTCCGATTCAACTCTAGGAAGATTATAATTAATTTTGATATTTCTGGATTTCAGAAGTGCTTCTGATTTCTCTTTACGGGAAGGTTGTTTTTTCTTTTTAAAAAATCCGAACATTGTGATTGACTTGTTAGAATAATATTGTTACGATATGGAGTATTAAAAGGTAAGACTTTAACTAAGCTGAAGGAATTATATTACATTTAACATTATACATGATTGATTATCAATAGCTAAGAACCCCACTAAAGAATGGTTACTAGAGCCAAACTTTGCCATTTTTTCAGAATTTTGAAGGGAATTTTCTTTTTGATGGTCCTTTCTAAAAAGAAGCTTTTTTAAATCTACTCATCAAATATAGCCATTTTTGGTAAACCCCGAATGATTCCATATTTTTGGGCGATGATCAAAGCAAGCAACATTCATAAGTCCTACGGAAAACTACATGTCCTTAAAGGTGTAGATGTAAATATTACCAAAGGAGAAATCGTTTCCATCGTTGGAAAGTCAGGAGCAGGAAAAACAACACTACTTCATATTTTGGGGACATTGGACCGCCCGGACAAAGGTGATTTTGAACTAAATGGCCAGGATGTGACCAAACTCTCTCCTAAAGAGTTAGCCGCTTTCCGTAACCAAAGTATTGGTTTTATTTTTCAATTCCATCATCTGCTTCCTGAGTTTACAGCCGTTGAAAATGTGACGATGCCTGCCCTGATCAACAAGCAACCAGAGATGGAAGCCACTAAACGTGCAAAAGAATTGTTAGATTATTTAGGGCTTGCAGATCGCATACATCACAAACCCAGTGAGCTCTCTGGTGGAGAGCAACAACGTGTCGCTGTAGCCCGTGCCTTAATGAACAAACCAGCCATTGTTTTCGCCGATGAACCTTCTGGAAACCTCGACTCTGTTTCCTCTCAGGAGTTACATCAATTATTATTCAACTTAAGAAAGGATTTCAACCAGACCTTTGTCATTGTAACCCACAATGATGAATTGGCCAAAATGAGTGATCGCGTTTTAACAATGCAGGACGGTCTTATTATTTCTTCAGGTCAACAAAATGTAGCCAACAGATAGATTATGCCTGAGCAACCGACACCCGATAAGAAAACTCAAAGCGACAAGCATCCTGTACAAGGAAGTATAGCGACTGCTTGGAAGGACACCAAGGATTTTTTCTTTGATCTTATCGATTTGCAAGCAGGTTTAGACAGAGAAGGTACCATTGTTAATATCAAGAACAATAAGAAGATGGCGGGCGCAAATGCCTGGTTGTTGATGTGTTCTATTATGATTGCCTCCTTAGGCTTGGACTTGAATTCGCCAGCGGTCATAATCGGAGCCATGCTTATCTCTCCCTTGATGTCCCCTATTTTGGGGATTGGGCTTGCGGTAGGAATTAATGATCGAAAAACGCTATTCATTTCTCTTCAGCATTTCGGAATTGCCATCGCTATTGCCTTAATAACAAGTACGCTGTATTTTACCTTTACGCCCTTTGGTAATGCGACAAATGAAATAATCGCTAGAACGACCCCAGGTTTGCTAGATGTAGCTGTTGCCTTTTTTGGAGGAATTGCGGGAATCATATCTGGTTCGCGGAAAGATAAATCAAACGCAATTCCGGGAGTAGCCATTGCCACAGCCCTAATGCCACCGCTTTGTGTTACTGGCTTTGGGCTTGCAAAAGGTAATTGGACATTCATGTATAACTCATTCTACTTGTTCTTTATGAATGCCACTTTTGTTGCATTAGCAACATTCTTGATTGTACGATTTCTAAGGTTTCCTCAAAAGGCATTCGCCAATAATATGGAACAAAGAAAAACACAAATCTTCATCATATTCTTCAGTATTTTGATGATTGTTCCAAGTATTCTGATTTTTAAAGGAATATTAAAGCGATCCAATCAGGAATCCGTTATTACCGGCTATATTGATAACAAATTTCCAAATGCCATTTATGAATTTGAACGAATTGCTGATACAGATTCTTTAGAAGTAAAAATTCTATTAGGAACATACTTACCATCTGATAGCATTGCAACTATTGCTGAAGAAATTCGCAGCAAAGGAATTGAGCAATGCAAACTTGATTTCCTTCAAGATTCAGAATCAAGGAAAGCGATTGAGAGCCTAAAGTCGACCGAGGCCAATTATCTAAAAGTGATAGAGACCAGCAATGACAACCAACAAGCTAAAGATAGAACGATTGCTCTTCTAAATTCTAAAATAGATAGTATTACTGCTGATGATTTATTATTTAAGAAAGTCTGTAAAGAAGTTAAAGTTTTGTTCCCGGACTTAAATGCCATAAGTTTGGCTAACAATGCATTTGTTGCTGATTTGAAAGGTGATGAACAATTATCAATTCCAGTGCTTTATCTTGATTGGAGTGAAAAACTTAAAACGCCAAGGAAAAAGAAGGTGCTTCAAGAAAAAGAAGAGATACTTATAAATTGGGTAAAAGTCAGAGCTGAAATTGACACACTAAAGGTGACACATTAACTAAACATTTTATGCTAAAGGTCAATAAATAAAAGCACCCTTCCGTTTAGAAATGAAGGAAAATCTAAAAGAATTAACGCTGAGTACTTTTTACTTAGAAAAATCGGGAAAACACTACAACACTTCACCATGACTTTCGTATTAACACAGATGATTCAATACCGGTTTTTGCATATTTGGCTATTGTTGCTCTTTCCTTTTGGAAATACTGTACCTGGCGGTCTCGTCTCCTCCAGTCCTAATAATCCTGATTCTGAGATTTCCATTATTCCCCTTGCCAATAACAATGGTTTCGATTCTCTGTTTTTTAGCCCGCTCAATAAACAATTTTTTGGTCATGCTAAACACAACGGATGTTATCACGAAGATCCCAACGAACGCTATCACCGAGTATTAGCCAAATCAGGAGACAATATTTACAAGTTTCTCAAACGATATAATCTTCACAAGCACCAATGTAATTTTGATAGATTTTACGTCTTAAACGACCTCAATCGAGAATCACAATTATATGCTGGCAGAAAGTATTACATTCCTGTCCTTATTTACAAATACAATGGAAAAAGCATTCGTACCACAATCGGAATTGATACCTGGGAACAGGCATTACGCATAAAAAAATACAATGAAAGAATGCGCAAACTTGGCCTTCGAAAAATGACTTTAACCGCAAGTAATATTCTTTGGGTGGCCTATCATGAATTGTATTGTTTAGATGGAGAAGCGGCACCTACAACCCCTACGGAGCCAATTGCCTCTGATCCAATAACCACCAAACCTAAGGAAGATAAATCCAACGACCCTGCGTCTACAGCTCAGACCACTTCTCCTGTTTTCGAAAACGATCCTTCCGCAAAATTAGATCCGGAAACGATTAAAAAGTTAGAAAGTAGTGGTGGTGTTCGGAAGTACCCCATCTTTGGTGCTAAGAATTCTTATGTGAGATTGATTGATAACAGTTTACGTGGCAAAGTATACTATATTGTAAGTGGGCACGGTGGTCCTGATCCTGGTGCCGTAGGAAAGCAAGGAAAACATATCCTTTGTGAAGACGAATATGCCTATGATGTCTCCTTGAGGCTGACTCGACAATTACTGCAACGTGGCGCTTTGGTTTATATGATTATTAGAGATAAGAATGACGGACTACGTTCAGGTAAGTATTTGAGACAAGATAAAGATGAATACTGCTGGGGGAATTACCGTATTCCTCGTAGCCAAAAAAAGCGCCTTCATCAACGATCCTCTGCTGTAAACACCTTGTTTGAAAAACACAAAAAACAAGGCATTAAAGAACAATACTGCGTGGTTATTCACATTGATTCAAGAAGCATGAGAGAAAATACAGACGTTTTCTTTTACCATTTCCCAGGATCCAAGGCAGGAAGAACTTTGGCAAAGAACATGCATCGAACTTTCAAGAATAAATATCGAATTTACAGAAAAGACGGTCGCTACAGTGGTACAGTGACTCCTCGTGATTTACACATGCTTAGAGAACCTAAGCCAACTTCCGTTTTTATTGAACTTGGAAATATTAGAAACCGAAATGATCAAAAAAGGATTGTGGTGGAAAGTAATCGAGAGGCTTTAGCCAAATGGATGTACGAAGGCTTGATTGTGAAATAAACAATTAGATGATTCTGCTGTAAGCTCTAATTTCCCACTTTACACAAAACAAAAAGGAAACTCGTTTATCTCCTTAATACAAATGTATTATTATCGAATAATAATATCCAATAAAAATTCTTCTCCTAGCACCTCATTTAAATTCTTTAGAATCTTATCACGACCGTAGGATAACTCTTGTCTAAGTGGAGAGGAATCAATGGTAACAAAAATCTTATTCTTCCTTATTGTGATTTTTTTGGTGTAACGATCTATCTGAGGCCCCATCATTTCTGCCCATACTTCTCGAATCTTAGTTTGATTCAGCTTTGGCTTAAGGCGGTAATTGTCGATCATGTCGCCTAGCACCTCATTTATTTTTTGATCGTTGTGTCTTTTCATTCTTCAGATTGTTTAATTTTGGCTTAGGGTTCGAAGACATCTATATGTAGCTTAGAACCGTTACAAAAGTAAGGAATCCAAAACTAGAAAACGATATGTCGATGGCATCTTATAAAAGTTTTAACGAATATCGCTTCATTTTGCTTTTACTTTTTTGTTTTATTGGCTACACTCAATCAGGAATTGCTCAAGAACAAGTTAAGCAAAAAAAGAATAGTTTATTTATAGAAGGCTTTGGGGCTGGTGCTTATTATTCTCTGAATTATGGTAGATTGTTGTTCAAAAAGGACAAGTATTTTCTATCCGCTAGAATTGGGCTGAGCAGTTATCACTTTCGGGATTTTCAAGATAAGATTAACCCAGATTTCATTATCCCATTAGGTATACAGGTTGGATATGGGCAGCAACATCAAGTAATTGCTGGATTTGGCAATACTTTCACCAGCTTAGTTCAAACTTCCAGCAGCAATTTTGAACCGGAGAGAAAATGGAATTCAAGTGGTTTTTTGTTTGGTGGATATCGCTTTCGCAAAAATGAAAGTCTCTATTTTTTTGAATTGACCTACTTTCCTCTTTTTGAACGATATCGGAATTTTAGACACTGGGGGGCATTAGTTATTGGACGTTTTTTTTGAGAATAAAAATCCAAACATGTTTAAAGAATCAACTTACCTAACAATAATTCTACTTGTTTTTTCTTGCCAGAAAAATGACTTTGACATTGTTAATTTAAACAATAATCAAATCGACATTTTAGGCCATGCGGGCATGGGAATCAGCAACGCTTATCCCATCAATTCTTTTGAATCAATTGCAAAATCTTTAGCGATTGGCGCAGATGGAACGGAGTTAGATGTTCAGCTCACTTCCGATGGTATTTTAGTTGCTTACCACGACCAGAACCTTGAAAGTAGTTCCAATATAACAGGTATCATTAACGATTTGACTTGGGCGGAAATTGAAGGCGCTTATTACGATCTTGTGCCTTACCATGACTACAAAATAGTGAGGCTTGAATCCATATTTGAGCACACAAAAAACCTGGACAATTATCGCTTTGCCCTGGATTGTAAACTCTATACTTCCAAGCCAAAAGATATCTTTTATCAACAATATACTTCCGCCTTAATCGAACTTTTAGATCGTTATCAATTACCTTCAAAGACAATTATTGAATCTCCTGATCCTCAATTACTTAAAGAAATTGAACAAGAAAATGACCAATACGAATTATTTTGGTATATCAACAGTATTTCGAGTGTTTTGGAAGACGCAGAAAACTGGCCAGTTGATGGTTTCACATTGAGAGATAATCAAGCCACTTCAGAAGAAATAAAGGCTGCACATGACAGAGGTTATTTGGTAGCACTTTACAATTCACAATCTAAGTCGGAAAACATTGATGCTATTGAAAAGAATCCGGATATTATTCAGACTGATAAGCTAAGACACTTGATAAAGACTTTACGTTGACCTAGTAATCGGGCTGATCAATTTTCACCCTTATAATGTTTATTGTTTATTGTTTATTTTCCTTCACCTAATCTGAACTTTCTTCTCAAACCCCTCCTCAACTACGCAATCCAACAATTCTTCAATTGTCCAGCCATGTGCCAATGCTTGCTGAGGAAACAGGCTTTGTTCAGAAAAACCGGGAATAGTATTAGCCTCCAAAA
>CAZDTI010000472.1:0-6655 GCA_964508085.1 uncultured Saprospiraceae bacterium
TACATCGTAAACGCCACCCATTGTTTCGATACCCAAAGAAAGTGGTGTTACATCCAACAATAATACATCCTTCACATCTCCACTCAATACACCACCTTGAATAGAAGCTCCTACAGCTACTACCTCATCAGGGTTTACCGATTTGTTTGGCTTCTTTCCGAAAAATTCCTCAACAGCTTGCTGAATTCTTGGAATACGAGTAGAACCACCTACCAAGATTACTTCATCAATTTCAGATTTATCCAAACCTGCATCTTTCAATGCCATTGCACAAGGCTTCAAAGTACGCTGTACTAAGTCGTCTGCCAACTGCTCGAATTTTGCACGAGACAATTTCACAACTAAGTGCTTAGGCACACCATCTACAGCTGTGATATATGGTAAGTTGATTTCTGTTTCTGTGGAAGCAGACAATTCTACCTTCGCTTTTTCTGCTGCTTCTTTCAAACGCTGAAGCGCCATAGGATCTTTACGCAAGTCCATGTTCTCCTGATCTTTGAAAGTATCTGCCAAGAAGTTGATGATTACTCTATCAAAATCGTCACCCCCTAAGTGCGTATCTCCATTTGTAGATTTCACTTCGAAAACACCTTCTCCCAATTCCAAAATAGAAATATCGAAAGTACCACCACCAAGGTCGTAAACCGCGATGGTCATGTCTTTATTTTGCTTATCCATACCGTAAGCCAATGCAGCAGCGGTAGGCTCGTTGATGATACGCTTAATTGTTAGACCAGCGATTTCACCCGCTTCTTTTGTTGCCTGACGTTGTGAATCATTAAAGTATGCAGGAACCGTTACTACAGCTTCTGTAACTTCAGATCCAAGAAAGTCTTCAGCAGTTTTCTTCATTTTCTGAAGTACCATTGCAGATAATTCCTGTGCAGAATACATGCGTCCTTCAATGTCTACACGCACCGTGTCATTGTCTCCTTTTACTACTTTATAAGACATTAAATCTGCTTCGCCTTTTACTTCGCCATAACGGCTTCCCATAAAACGCTTGATAGAAGAGATGGTACGACCTGGGTTGGTAATCGCCTGGCGCTTTGCCGGGTCACCTACCTTACGTTCTCCGTTGTCCATAAAAGCAACTACAGATGGAGTGGTACGTCTTCCTTCTTCGTTTGGAATAACTACTGGTTCGTTACCTTCCATAACGGCAACACAGGAGTTGGTTGTTCCTAGGTCAATCCCTATGATTTTACTCATTTGTATAAAATTTTAAAATTGAAAGTTCTAATTAAAAAGGCATATGATTGCTAGTGAATAGTGCCACATACACCTACGGTTTCATCTTGTATAATCAATCCATATGCCACGGGCCAAAAACAGGAAAAAACTGACGTTTTGTTAGGAAAGGAGGCAAAAAGGATGGTAATCTGTCAGAATAGTAGCGCAGTGACAATGACAAAACGGCAGTTTAAGCATTCGTTCTTATAAAGAGGAAGCCCCTGTCTAAGTCATTTGACCTGGACAGGGGCTTTATGCTTAAAGCCACTGATCTACTAAATTAGTTATAAGCTATTGAAAGTTCAACAACCGTGTATACTGCCCCGTTCGAAGAGAATCCCTTGACTTCGTATCTAGAAAGTGATCCTGTGAAATAGCGAAAATAGAAGAGAACAATCCATAGCCTTCACTCAGGTTCGTGAAATTAGGAACGACCTGAGAACTAGTCAATCCGATATTTGCTTGATTCACGTCTAAATAATCCCGGAAAGCCTCTCCTCCTCCAATGACTTCTACATTCACGGAACGGGCAACTCGAGTAGCAGCTGGATTTTCAGATATATTTTGAGCTACTGTTTTATAGAATTCTATAGTTTTCATTGAAATTCGTTTAGAGGTCGTACTTCCATCAGAGCGGAAATTAGTTAGTAGTGGCCAAACGAAGTGCTTCTCTTCCGTAACTCCATCGATGGTCTCGTCATAGAAAAAAGTAAGACTTGCATTGAATAGTACAGTATTATCAGTGTCATAAATCCACCGAAAACTGGGATCCAAGGGCTCAGGTTCTGCAGGAGGTTGTGGAGAACTGTAAAATTTAATCGTTGTACCAATAGTTGGAGTTCTTATCTCTATATCTGTAAGCGTTTCTGCCGTTGCCGTGACAGGCTCTGAAGTTTCTCCTCTATTAATGATAAGTTGATAGTCTGTAGCTGGGCTGAGGGTATCTATTCCATTGGTTTTCAGTTTGTACAACCAATTTGGCGTGTCCGCAAAAATTCCAGATTCTCTTTTATAGCCTTCTAAGTTTCCATCCACTTTCTTAAAAACGTATTCTCTATTGTCCTCGATATTTACCAATTTAACAGTCGCATCAGCATAGTAAATCGAGTCAGGGATCTGTGCCAATTCTAAAGCACTGGTCTTAGGATCAAGAAAAGCCCTTTCCAAACGAATATAATGCGCTGTATCTGCTGTAGATATCAATCCATAAACAACAGGGATATCCTTCCAATCTGTGATCAATTCAAAGTCATTGGAACAAGAGTTCGCGAAAAATAATCCACTAATAATTAATAAACTAACAAATATTTTCTTCATGCTGCAAATGTACGGCTTTTAAGTGATTTTGTACAAATACGGAGTGACGTTACTTTGACTAATAAGCTTTTTCAATCGCAACTTCAAACCCTATCTTTGGATTTATTCAAGAGCTCATTTTTATAATTTATATATAAGTCTTTTGGAAAGGACTCCCTATTCAAAATTCAATAACTTCGTATACTGTCCCCTACGGAGAGAATCCAGAGCTCTATCGTTGATAGAATTGTTTTGTGAAACTGTAAAAACAGAAGTAAACATCCCATACCCCAAACTCATATTTGTGAAATTAGGAATGACCTGAGAGCTGGTTAATCCTATATTCGCCTGATTAAAATCAAGGTAATCGCGAAATGCAGGTCCTCCTGCCAATACCTCTAATTCAAGATAAAGAAATTTACGAGTTGCCGTCAATTTCTCTTCTATATTACTTGCAACAGTAAGAAAAAACCCCTTTGAATCTATTTCTACAGTTTCAAGAGGTAAAGTTCCATTGGCTCGAAGATTCTTAGCTAAAGGCCAGATAAAGGATTTATTTTGGGTTATTCCATCTATGGTTTCTTCATAGAAAAAAGTCAGATTCACATTAAAAACGGCTGTATTCTCTTTATTGTAAGACCACCGAACCTTAGGATTAAGGGGCGTTCCATTATTTATGTTTGTGAAGGAAAGAGAAGATAATTCGGGAGGAATAGAAATATTTATTTCTGTAATCAATTCAGTAGTAGCTGTAATCGGCTCCGTATCTTCTGATCTATTAATAATTAGCTGGTATTCTGTATCAGGACTTAAGGTATCTAATCCTTCGGTCTTCAGCTTGTATAACCAATTTGGTGCATCCACAAAAATACCCGACTCTCGTTGATACCCTTCCAAGTTTCCATCTACCTTCGTGAAAATATATTCTCTATTGTCTGCAGTCTTTACCAGCTTAACTTTGGCATCCGGATAATAAATAGAATCCGGTATCTGCCCCAATTTCAAAGGACTTATTTCAGGGTCCAAAAATGCTTTTTCCAAACGGATATAATGTGCCGTATCCGCAATTGAAATAAAGCCATAAACGACTGGTATGTCCTCCCAATCAGCAATTAAATCAAAATCATTTGAGCAGGAGCTCAAAGCGAATAACACAATGATAAACAATGAATTATATATCTTTTTATTCATCACTTAAATTAAAGACTTTTAGAGGTTTATGAATAACTTCAAAGCGATACTTTTTTGACTCTTGAGCTTTTCTAGATACTTAATAGTTGATATTAGAACTGATACAATTAATTTTGTAGAAGCAGCTGGCTTTAATGGCAACCTATATTTGCATCTTTATAACAGCTCTAGAAAGCTAAACGTCTCAGCATTTACGTAATTTATACCTCCAATAAGTACTTTATAGGCTCTTCGCGAAGAATAGTGGATGGTAAAGAGATATAGCTTCTCTATAATCACATCAATCTACGTTACAAGTAAACCTCCTCTTCTACTTTATAAAAGCCTAAACCAATATATTTGCCCAAGAGATATTTTTTTCAATAAAGACCACCCAAAAGACAAAGGTTCTATATATCTTTCGCCCTAGAACTTAAATCAATACAACTATGTCTGCAGTAAGTAAAGATGCCAAAAGAATAACGGTTCATACGCTTCAAGCTATGAAATCCCGGAAGGAGAAAATAGCCATGCTCACCGCCTATGATTATTCAATGGCTCGTATTCTAGATGCCTCCGGCATAGATGTGCTCCTTGTTGGTGATTCGGCCTCCAATGTTATGGCAGGTCATGAAACCACCCTACCCATTACACTGGATCAAATGATCTATCATGCCCAATCTGTTATTCGCGCTGTAAAAAAAGCATTGGTCGTAGTTGATTTACCTTTTGGGTCTTATCAGGGGAATTCTACGAAAGCTTTGGAATCTACCATAAAAATCATGAAGGATACTGGAGCCCATGCCGTCAAATTGGAAGGTGGTCTTGAAATCGAAGAATCCATACTTAGAATACTATCAGCCGGTGTTCCTGTAATGGGGCACCTGGGACTTACTCCTCAGTCCATCTACAAGTTCGGCACTTATACGGTTCGAGCAAAGGAAGAAGCAGAAGCTAAAAAGCTCATGGAAGATGCTATTCACTTACAGAAACTTGGATGCTTCGCTATTGTTTTAGAAAAAATTCCTGCACACTTAGCAAAGAAAGTATCTGAAACTTTGGAAATTCCAACCATAGGTATCGGCGCTGGAAAACATACGGATGGCCAGGTACTAGTTACACATGACATGTTAGGGATTACAAAAGACTTTCAACCTAGGTTTTTACGTCGCTATGTAGAACTTTTTGAAGTTATTCAGGGAGCTACTGCTGAATACATCAAAGATGTTAAAGCTATGGATTTCCCGAATGAAAAAGAGCAGTATTAAAATTACTTAGCTACGAAAAAATATTGATTTTAAAATTTCTGATAGTTTTTTTATATGATAGATAAAATGCTATCTTCGTGATATAAATACTTTAGGATTAACCCAAATTATCCTTAAACCTCATACCAAATGACAATTATTTCTCATACAATAAGATGCAAGTCTGTTTTGCAGACCTCATCTATCTTTCTTTTGATTTAGCATTTTCAGACGTTTTTATTGTTATGGTCTTTTAACCAAAAATGAGTCAGTATTCTAAGATAGACCCTAACACTTTACTGCGTTTATTAAACATTACTAAAAAAATATCAATTAAGTTTTATTGATACAACTTTGAAGAAAACAATCTAACGCTAAACGACTGATAAAACGCAATCGTAATTTTCAGTTATCGTTTTCTCGTCCCAAATCTTCACATTTTTAACAGTTAACATTAACCTACAATCTTGTTATGCCCGAAGCTCAGGTATTGAAATACTTGTTTTAGCCGTAGCATAAAATTCATTCCTAAATAAAGTTAACCTATTAGTTTTGATAGGATTAGACTTTATGTTTTCATAAGGACCGATTATCATCAATGTCAATATTGATGTAATACATGTATGTATGCCACTTTAGAGCAATTACTTTTTTGCTTATAACGATGGCATTTCTATGTGTTATTGAATAGTAGTTTTAAAGTTATAAATAGTTAAAAGAAGTGGTATACTAAATCACCAATACTAATATTCATTTACAAAAAATACCAAAAGCTGAATTACCTCATATTTTTATTAACCTTTTTTTAATCAAACAGTATTATGAAAAAACAACCTCAACTTTTGAAACGAAATAGTAAAGCGCTGTATACAGTGTTTATGCTATTATTATTTAACCTTGGTGGTATCCAGCAATCTTTGTTTGCTCAATGTCCTAACAATGTATCTACGCCTTCTGGGTGCCCTACTGCTGAAGTAGGTGAAATTGATGTGTCAGCGGGGGTTCCAAGCAGCTTTTGCGTTAATCCAAGTGATAGTGGTTGCGGAACCATTAGATTTATTAACCTTCCGCCCGTAGATCCAAATTGCCCAGTTCAATTTTGCTTCAAACCTTCGCAAGGTTGCGGTGTGGCAGGAACTAACCTTTGTATCTATGGAGATGATGGGATGGGGGGCTGGACCTTTATCCAAACCGGTTCATCTGACACAGAAATTTGTGTCCCTTGTCCACCAGGAGCTACAGCAATGGATATTACCATTTGCCGCCCTGGTAATGGGCCTGTCTCCGCTCAAGATTTATCTATGACTTCTTGTTGTGAATTTGTAGCGGATTGCCCAGCAAATACAGATCTAGGAGCTTTTAATTGTACGAATACGGCTAGTATCCCATCTTGTCCTACAGATGAAGCATCGGTCGAGGCCGCTCCTTACAACATGGTAATAGGCGATGACCCCTGTGGAGATATCGTAGTGCTATGTAACGATGATATATCGAGCTATGACTTTTGTGCAATGGGAGGACAGACTATTACTCGTACCGTTACTGTCTTTGATGACCTTAACGGAAATCAATTGTTAGATGCGGCAACAGAAGAGTCGCAAATATGTGACTATACATTTACAATTGATGAAGACACTACTGCACCAGAGGTAACCTGCGCGGAGTTTTCAATGACTTTCACTGCTTGTCCAGATCCTATATTCCCAAAT
>CAZDTI010000473.1:0-6635 GCA_964508085.1 uncultured Saprospiraceae bacterium
CGGGCGGGATTCAAGGCTTTATAACTTTGACCTAAAAAGACGCAACTCTCCCACCCCGCAGTCCAAGGTCGACCTAAAGGTCTCGGGACTGCTCTTTTGCCTGCCCTTTGCGCCTTTTCTTAACGATCAAAGTTATAAGGCCAGTCCCTTCGGATGTTACATTGTAGTCGATAAAGATTTTTCCAATGGACTCCTTTATTGTTTCGGTCCATTGGGACTTTGTTCTTCTAAGTTCTTTATCAATATAAACCCGTACCAATATTAAACTCCCGGATTAACCTTTTTTAGGTTGCAGTGAGCGCGCTGACGCTCCCCTTTAGGGGCTGGGGGCAAGAAGAGCATTGTGATTATATTATAAAACTCACCTCAACTCCACAACAACCTCCTTCCGCTCCCCCTCTCCTACTTCCAACTTTGCCTTCTCAAAACTAGGAACTGCACCAAAGGTTCCAAAAGCATTGTTAGAAAACCCGTAATTCTCTTTAGGATAGCCAACCATGTTTGTATTTAACTTTCCATCGGAGTTACTGTCGTGAAAGATGGCCACCGCATAATTGTCGGCAGGAAGGTCTTTGAAAGTGTAGCTTACTGTAGTTTCCGTTACCGCTACTTTGGCTCCTTTAATGACATGTTCATCTTTTGAAAAGCCTTCCGCCTTATTATAAAGTCCAATGTGAAGGTTCCCTTTTGTCGAACTTAGGTTTTGGATGGTGACGGTCAGGGAGGCCGTTTGAGCCGAAAGAATATTTACAGAAACAAGACTGAAAAAAAGTAGAAAAGATAATTTCATGTTATTAGTTTATTTGTGTAAGTGCTTGGACAAAATAATGAGAACTTATGACCGAGGCTATTTTTGAGGTAGTCAAGGAGTAAAAAACGGAGCCCGCCCGACCGAAGTCTTTGTCTTTCGGGCAGGTTATGCCTTAGCATAATGAGTATTTTCACGACGAAGGATATCTTAAAAATAGACCGTCATAAGTTATTGATTATTTTGTCCACGCACTAATCTATTGATGGGTTGAACACATAACGTTTTGAATAGGCGTACTGTTTTAATGATCAAAGAATAAAGTCACTTAGAAGTCAGAGAATAATAAAGTTCTGATTTAGAGGCGGTTTATTTTGTGCTGATCAAGACAAAAAAATTGAGCATAGCCGTAGCTACGTGATATTTTTTTTAACGAAGAACAGTACAAAATAAACAACTATAAATCGGAAAGTTATTATATACTGACTCCTTAGTGTACTGGAAATTAAGTTTCGTCTGATTTTGAGTAGGTTGTTTTGAGAATAATCGAGGCAGAGTTGACGCGAATAGCCTTAGCTATATAAGGAAACTCTAACGAAGAGTAATCTCAAAAGAAACAGTCAAAACGGACAGAACTTAGTTTACAATGCACTTAGTGCACTATAGTTATTATGGTTCTAAAAACAACCAATCAATTATTATGCTGGAATTGCTCTAATACTGTTTATCTTCTTTAATTTTTTGTAATTCTTCCTTAGTTTTTTTCATTTCATTCAACAACCACATTCCTGTCTGTGTACCATCGTATTTGACTTGTTCAAAAAGGACGAGAATATCAACAACTTTGGTTTCAGAGTTCATTGAAAGTATCTTATTATTGATACTTTCGCCAAATTCAATAAACCCATCTTGCTTTTCATAAAGTCTTGCGATCAACTTTGTTGTTGAAATATCTAGCTCTTGTAATACGCCATTTATTTTTGCACTCTCGTAAACGATATCCCCTAAACGAGGAAATCCAAATCCTCTCCAATACGGTATTTTATCAAACCTAAATTTTCTATTCGTATAGTAAGTCGCTTCTAAGTCATCCCTATCTAAGCCAACTAAAGTGCTATCTACAGATTTTAATATTTTATCTTGGTACTCTAAAGTGGTTTCCAATTTACTAATATTGGAATCGAATTCCTCAAGAATGAATGACAGTGTTTTTTCGGTATTTTCATCTGCCTTTTTTTGAGCGTTCCAATCGTTTACGAATACACCTAAGAAAACACCGAAAGCAACGATTAGGAATTCGAGTAGATATTTGAATATGGATTTCGTAGTCTTTTTCATAGCTGTAATAATACTAAATCTTGCCCTTTTAATTAAATAACAACTGCCCATACCCACAAAATCATGAGTACAGGCAGTTCTTTATTAGCAATTCGTGGCAATGGTTCCTATCCCTTTTCTCCCTTGTTGATATATACGTAGTAACTCAACACGAACAGGACTCCAAAATATTTTTCTATTCTATACTTGTAGAAGTAAAAATTTTATTCTACATTTGTAGAACAAAACAAAATCAATCAATGAAATTATCAAAAACAGAAGAGGAAGTCATGCAGCATTTATGGAAGTTGAATAAAGCTTTCATGAAGGACATTATAAAGGAATACCCTGATCCTAAACCAGCAGCTACGACCATCGCTACGCTATTAAAACGAATGAGGGATAAAGGGTTTATTGATTATACTTCCGTAGGAAAATCCCGAGAATACTTTCCTTTGGTTGCTAAATCAGATTATTTCTCTAAACACTTCCGTGGATTAATTAATAACTTTTTTGGGAATTCTGCCTCCACCTTTGCCTCTTTTTTCACCAAAGCAACGGACCTTTCTACAGAAGAACTAGAAGCCTTGCGCAAAGTAATTGATCAGGAAATTAAAAAGAAAAAGAAAAAATAATGCTACTCTATCTTATCAAATCAGGGCTTTGTCTGGCAATCGTATTGGGCACCTACCTTCTACTTTTCGAAGATAAAAAGATGCACCGGTTCAATCGCTGGTTTTTATTACTGGGGCTGTTCTTTTCCTTTACAGTTCCTCTTATTGAAACAGCGTTCGCTATTGACCTTTTCAGTTTTGCAGGCCCATTAGAATCAACTTCAACAACAATTGAAATAACAGATGATGTCTTACATCCAGCTGTTGAAGCTGCTACTATCGAGAAAAATACGTTAAACAGAAATCAACTTTTTCTTATTACATACCTGTTCATAAGTACTTTGCTTTTCATCCGATTTTGTTTCAACATAACAGTATTATTACAAAAAGCACTTCATAATAAACAAGTTGCCTTTAAAGGAGTAAAGTTGGTACTATTAAAAGAGCAGATCCTCCCCCACACTTTTGGAAAATACATTTTCATAAATAAGTCGGACTATCAAAACAAAAAAATAGAAGCCGCACTTTTCACTCACGAACTTACACATGCTCGACAATGGCATTCTTTTGACATTATTGTCATTGAATTCTTACAAGTACTGATTTGGTGTAATCCATTTCTAATTCCTTACAAACGAGCCATCCAACTCAATCATGAATTCTTAGCAGATGAACAGGTTATAAAATCTCACCGACGGGTGCGCGATTACCAGAATCTGCTTTTGAATAAGGCCACTTTAGATAAGGTATACCTGGCCAGCAATTTGAATTTTTTAGTAACAAAAAAACGTTTAACAATGATGACAAAAAGCACTTCTCGTGGAAAATCCATTCTCTTTGCTTCTACTGCTATTCCTTTATTTGCCTGCTTATTAATGTTCTTTTCTTGTAGCAAAACCAACGCTCAGCAGCCTAAAGAAATAAGTGAACAGGAAAAAGAAGAATACTTTAAAAATGCAACTATTGTTCGGGAGAACAAAGAGGGTCAAGAAATTTACAAACTTTATTCGGATATGACTGCTGAAGAAAAAGCACTAATTCCACCACCTCCTCCAAGGCCTCTAGCTGAAAAGTTAGAACCACTCTCAGAAGGAAGTTTGATTGTACTAGACCCAAACGGAAATATATTGTTGGAAAAAAACAACGGACGTTTGGTTCCGCCACCGCCACCACATGCTCCGCCTCCTCCTCCTAAGGTTCCGAAAGTAATTAAAAAGCCGGATAACATGATGGTCCCGACGGCTCCACCTCCTCCCACTTTAAGTGTGCCTAGTCCTCCTGCTCCACCGCCGCCACCAAATCCAATCGAACACATCAAAGAACTTATGTCTAAGGATGACGCAGCGACTTTCTACCTAAATGGAGAAGAAACGACTGGAGAAAAGGCATTAAAATTATTAGAAAAGAAAAGCGAAAAGTATAATATATCCGTAAAAAAAGGACGAGGAGGAAAAACTGTGGTTTATCTTCAGGAGGCAATATAGACTTAGAGAAACAGTATATTAGCGATTGTTCTCTTTTTAATCCTAAATGTCTCAAAAGAGAACAATCGCTAATATACTTTAATCAACACTTCCTCGATGCCTCCTAAACAATCAAACTCATTGGATATATAAATAGCTATTAGAAGGTTGTCTGCACTGAAATTTAATTAACCTACTCCATAAAATATTTAATCATTTGTTAAGGCAACCTGTGGATTTGTAGTCGCTACTTTTAATGATTGTATCGTGACTAAAAAACCAACTAACATAAGAACTACAAGACCCGCTAAGGCAATCACCCAAATACTAGGATCAATATGAAAAGCGAAAGTATTCAGCCATTTGAAAGCTAAAAAAATAGAAATTGGGGTAGCAATTAAAGTGGCCAGTCCTATCAATATTAAAAATTCTTTGTTGAAAAAATATAAAATATTTACTACTGAAGCACCGAGTATTTTTCGAATACTGATTTCCTTTTGTCGGCTATAAATAATATAAGAAACGATCCCAGCCAAACCTGTCAATGCTAATATAATGGCGATTAAACTCAGTCCCGCCATTAAGATTCCAGATTTTCGTTCATCTTCATATAAGTCACTGATTCGTTTATCCAGGAATCCAAAATCAAAAGGTTGTACTTTTTCCACCTTGGCATAAGCCGCTTCTATTTTTTGAATAGTTAGGCTCCAGTTATCTGTGTCTGCACGAACCATCATGTGTTGGGCGTAGGTAGGCTCAGGGCGAACACTAATTAGAAGAGATTGATTAGGATATTTTAAACTGAAATATTTATAATCATTCATGATGCCATCAATTGTCACTGGAATTCCAAAACCATACTCTTCGTTTTCATATTCGGGTTCAGAAATGAGTGTTTCGCCAATCAAATTCTCAGGAGCAACTCCCTTTACTTTTGCCAGTTTGTTTGCCGCAGTTTGATTAATTAAGAATATTCTTTTTTTCCCTTCTTCTAGTTTTTTACATTCCTTGCATTCTAACTGAAGTGCTTCTACGCTGCCCATATCCAAATATTGCATTGTTCCGTCAGCTAGCGTAACATCAGTATCTTTCATTTTATAAGTCGTCTGATTGTACATATCAGAACCTGGTAATCCATTCGCACCAACTGCTTTTACTTCTGGAAAAGAGAGTAGCTCCTTTTTTAAGGCAGTATATTTTTCTATTCCATCAATACTAAAATGAATGATATTTTCCTTTTGATAACCCAAATCTATGTTATTAATAAATTCCATTTGTTGATGGATAAAAAATGTTATACTTAACAAACCGACCATCATAAAAAATTGGAAACTTACCAAAACATTTCTAAAATTGAAATTACGATTTCCTAAAATCCGATTTACTTTTTGCCCAAATAACTCTCGCATTGATTTTTTTCCATAAGATAAAGCAGGATAAATTGCACTCAAAAGCCCTGAAAAGAGTAATAATATGAGTAAGGAAAATAGTATTTCCCCTTGAAATAATATAGAGCTACTCCAGCCTATATTCATCAATTCTGAGAAGTAAGGCAAGGCCAACCATAGCAATAATAAGCATAAAGGAAAACACAATAATGCTAAAATAATCGCCTCTGCCAAAAGCTGAAAAATAATATCTTGCGACTGTGCTCCCATAACTTTTCTTACCGCTAATTCCTTTTGTCTATCAGCATACATTGCAATCGAGAGATTCGTATAATTAGTCAAGATGATCAGCAAAATAATCAAACCTACAATGCCGAATGTATTCAAATAAATTATATTAGCAGTATCTTTAATTTCATACAGCGTACCCTTAGTGAAATGAATATCAACCAATGGAAGTGCTTGAACTTCTTTTCGCAAAGGATCTTCTGAATAGCCAGGATAAACCAAATCTACTTCTGAATTGAAACGGCTTTCTATAGCTGCCACATCATAATTAGGTTTCATTTTGAAATACGTATATGCTGCCCAACTAGTTAAACTATCCTTATATATTAGCCAATCAAAATTAAAATGAACATTGTTAAGTTGATCTTCCACTACTCCTATTAATTCATAATTAACTGCTCGCACTTCTATATTTTTTCCCAATAAATCCTGTGATTGCCAATTGTTGCCAAACCACCTATTCGCCAATTTTTCCGTCAAAACAATTTGGTTACTTCTATTAAAAGCTCCCTCAGCGCTTCCCATTAAAAATTTCTGTGGGAAAATTTCTTGAAATTCTTTCCCCGTATTTGTATTCAATAAGTTAGCAGCTACTATTTTTTTTCCATCAACCTCAACAAAATATTTTTCTCTTCCACCAATATCAGATTCAGATAAAACAAAATGACAAGCGGTTTGTACTTCCTCGTAATCTTCAAGATGATTAATCAACCTCTTTTGCACCTCAGGGGTCGAACGGTTATAATCATTAAAATACATCGGGGTATAGACCTGATCTCTGTAGCCATTCATCAAGCGAAAAATTTGCTCATGATCG
>CAZDTI010000474.1:0-6630 GCA_964508085.1 uncultured Saprospiraceae bacterium
TTGTTACTTCTGGACATTATGAGGTCTGTAAATATTACACCATTGACGAGCACAGCTCAATTCCTGATGTCTTGGTAATGGGGACAAAATATTGGGAGACCCTGACTGCCGAGGAACAATTATGGATTAAAGATGCAGCTAAAGTATCAGTTAAAGCACAAAAGAAATTTTGGAAAAAGAATGTGGAAGAGTGCTTAGTGAAAATTAAAGCGGCTAATGTAGAAGTGATCTATCCAGAGAAAAAACTATTTGCAAATCGAACAAAATCGGTTCTAAAAGAATTTTCCAAAGATCCAAAAATGAAAAATATCATTGACAAAATTCAAGCACAGTAAGGAGAAGTAATAGGCTCTTCATCATCTATCAAATAGATCATAAAATGATCGAGAATCAAAAATTAAAATTTTAATTATTCTAATAAACTACTATACATTTTTCGAAAGGAAGGATTCCTCCTACCGATTTGCTCTGCGCGTGGATGCACCCCTTTAGGGGCTGGGGGCAGCGAAGGCAAAAAGTGTATAGTACCTAACTATTCCAAAATGGAGAAACTATATCAAAATATCAATCGAATTATTGAGTATGTACTTATACTGATTTTTGCGCTATTGGTCGTGGATGTACTGTGGCAAGTTTTTGGTCGATATGTTTTGAAGACTTCTTTTTCATTCACAGAGGAGTTTGCAAGATTCGCATTAATATGGTTGTCCATTTTAGGAGCAGCTTATCTGAATGGAAAACGGGAACATTTATCCATGGACTTTTTGCTGAGAAAATTAAGCCCAAACAAGCTGAAAATACGAATGCAAATCATCGAAATAGCCATGTTTCTTTTTGCGCTGGTCGTGATGGTCATTGGTGGTGGAAACTTAGTTTTTACAACACTAGACTTAGGACAAGTTTCTCCAGCGATGCATGTTTCTTTAGGCCATGTATATGCCATCGTTCCGATTAGTGGCTTATTAATTATGTTTTATTCGGCATATAATTTTTTACACTATGGAAAAAGGGAAATTAAATCCCTCTAAAAAAGCAATATTATGTCTATCGAAATAATCAGTATCATTTTATTATTTATCAGCTTTTTTGCCCTACTGGCTTATGGAGTCCCAGTAGCCTATAGCATTGGTATTTCCACGACTTTGACCATTTTATTAAATATATCAGCGTTACCAGGAATTACCACAGTAGCACAAAGAATGACAACGGGAATTGATAGTTTTGCTTTGCTGGCCATTCCGTTTTTTGTGTTGGCGGGGGAATTGATGAATAGAGGAGGTATTGCAAATCGCTTGATCAATTTTGCAAAATCATTGATGGGGAGTTTGCCGGGTGGCTTAGCTTATGTCAATATTTTGGCGGCTATGTTGTTTGGAGCCATTTCGGGTTCTGCAGTGGCTGCGGCTTCGGCAATTGGAAGTGTGATGACAGAACGAATGGAAGATGAAGGATATCCACGACCATTTAGCGCCGCATTAAATATTACCTCTTCTACTACTGGTTTATTAATTCCGCCAAGTAATGTATTAATTGTATATGCCCTGGCAAGTGGAGGAGCGGCATCGGTTGCCTCCTTATTTATTGCAGGGTACTTGCCTGGTCTTTTAGTTGGCCTCGCCTTAATGTTGGTAGCCGCATACACAGCTCGAAAAGAGGATTTTGCGAAAGGCGAACGAGTGGTACTTAGTCAATTGTTTCAAGATTTCCGACGCGCTTTTTTTAGCTTACTCATGTTGGTCATTATTGTTGGAGGGATTGTACAAGGAATTTTTACGGCTACCGAAGCAGCTGCCGTAGCGGTATTGTATGCTTTGATTTTAGGCTTTAGTTATCGAACAATTTCAGGGAAAGATATTCCCAGTATTTTATTAAACAGTGCGAAGACGACAGCGATTGTAATGTTTTTAATTTGTACTTCAATGGCGATGTCTTGGTTATTTTCTTTTGAAGGAATACCTCAATTGATGACTGGTTTTTTGTTAGACACCGTAAGTAATCCTTTCCTGATTTTTTTATTAATTAATTTGACTTTATTAGTCGTTGGGACTTTTATGGATATGACCCCTGCAGTATTAATTTTTACACCCATTTTTTTACCAGTAGTAACTGCATTAGGAATGGACCCGGTTCACTTTGGAATTATCATGGTCTTAAATCTTTGTATTGGATTATGTACACCACCAGTTGGGACCATTTTATTTGTGGGTGCTGGAGTGGCGAAAATTTCTGTCTCAAAAGTAATCAAGCCGCTAATTCCTTTTTTAGTAGCGATGATAATCGTCTTGTTTTTAGTGACCTTTTTTGAAGGAATTTCATTGTGGTTGCCTAGTTTATTTGGGTTGTAATTATTTTGTTGTAAATAAATTTATACTAATAAAAAACATAAGTATTTAAATTGTGAATTTTGATTTAATAATTTAATAGTTTAGCCGCGATTTATTGCGGTTAAACTTTTTTCAAAAAAAATAATTGAGGATTTTCTCCTCTTTTTTTTCATCTTTACGAAATGAATGAAGACCAATTTTTACAAGATACTTCGTCCTTAAGTTTTTTCAAAAAACTTGCGCTATACACTCGACTGAGTGGGCCGGGATGGATTCAAGCAGCTGTGACCTTGGGTGGAGGAACCTTGGTAGGTGCGCTCTACTTGGGCGTTATTGGTGGCTATGAATTTTTGTGGCTGCAACCCCTGGCGATGCTTTGTGGAATCATTATGCTTTCTGCAATTAGCTACGTGACTTTGAGTAAAGATAAGTTTGAAGAGCGACCTTTTGAATTGGCTAAAAAGAATGTTTCGCCCCTGTTGGCCTGGGGTTGGTTGGTGGCTACCATAGTTGCCAATGTTGTTTTTTGTTCTGCACAATTTGCTTTGGGGGCAGATGCGGTACAAGGAAACTTAGGGGCTAACCAAATTAATCCTTACGCGATAACTGCCGTGTTTTTTGTAATTAGCATGTTTTTAATTTGGTTATTTTCGGGAGAAGGAAAAGCGTCCAAGATAATTGATTTAGTGATTAAAAGTTTGGTCGCTATTATCGTTTTATCTTTTATGGGCGTCGTTGTTACGCTTGCGCTAAATGGAGCAATAGATTGGGCTGCATTATTTTCGGGATTAGTTCCCAGTTTTTCTTCCTTGTTTCATCCTGTAGATTCCTATGATTCTTTTTTACAAAATACAGGAAATTATCAGAACTTTTGGGAGGATTATATTTCTAATAGTCAACGAAATATTATCATTGGAGCATTTGGTACCGCGGTCGGAATTAACATGACCTTTTTGCTACCATATTCTTTAAAGAAAAAAAAGTGGGATAAAACCCATCGAGAATTGGCTCGTTATGATTTAATTTTAGGATTATTGATTCCATTTATTTTAGGAGCATCTTGTTTGATTATTTCTACAGCTTCACAATTTCACGCCAAGAAAAATGGGATCATTGGCGAAGTGGCCTATCATAATGTTTTAGACAAAAGACTGACAGCGGAATTTCCGGATTTTAAAAATTTACCACCAATAAAAAAAGAAGAATTACGTCAGGCAGTACCTCAAGTAGATAAAGATTTAAGTATAATGTTGGCAAAAAGAAGCGCGAATGATTTAGCCAAATCGCTAGAACCTTTCTTGGGAAGTTGGTCGCAATTTATTTTTGGAATTGGTATTTTAGCAATGGCCTTGAGTACCATGCTGGTGCATATGATGATGAACGGTTTTGCAATCAGTGAAGCTTTTGGAAACCCAGGACAAAGAAAATTATTTTTACTAGGCGCTTCCATTCCTGCATTGACCGGATTGTTTTCCCCGATCATTTGGGCTGGAACCGTAAAAACGGCATTGGTGGTTCCCGCTTCGGTCATCGCCACTATGTTACTTCCGATTGCTTATTTGGTTTTTTTGTTATTAATGAATTCCAAAAAAGCCTTAGGAGAAGAGCTTCCAAAGAAAAGGGCAACGATAAATATGTTGATGGGCTTGGCAACAAGTGTAGCATTTTTTGCTTCTTACTGGGCCTTAGTTGGAAAGTATCAAAGTGGAAATGTTTATGAGCATTGGTTCGGCTTGGTTGGGATTATTGGCTTGACTTTATTGGCGGTGATTGGAGTTTATGGTTTTTATAGAAAAGAAAAGTTAACTGTTCCCTAAGTTAGGTGTTTTGGATTTCATCTCTAGAGCCATTGGAACCCAAGTTTTTGCATTAGGTTTTGTCCGGCGACCTCAAAGTTGTCGGGCGAATTTACTCTAATCAGGTTATAATTGGGGACTCGGCTGGAAATAGAATTCGCCCGACGACTTAAAAGGTCGCCGAACGAACTATTTCTATAGGATTACTGAATTTTACAAAAAAAAATAAACAACGTGTACACATTTGGAATCATAGGCGGCGGAATGATAGCTGAGTTTCACGCTCAAGCTATTCTAGCTATGGGAAAAGGAACCAAGCTCGGAGCAATCTATGCCCGAAGCCCAGCGAAAGCAAAAACCTTAGGCGAAAAATTCGGCTGTAAATCATTTTCTAAATTAGAAGAATTCCTAGCAGAAAAAGAAATTAATATTGTTACTATTGCAACACCTTCGGGCGCACATTTAGAACCTGCGATTGCCGCCGCCAAAGCAAAGAAACACATCATTTGTGAAAAACCTTTAGAGGTAACGCCTGAAAGAATTAATAAAATGATAGTCGTTGCAAAAAAAGAAAACGTTTTACTTTCGGGGATTTTTAATCGAAGATTTAATCCTGCGGTAGAACAATTAAAAATGGCAATTGAAAAAAAGCGTTTTGGAAAATTGACCCTCTGCGATGCTCAAATAAAATGGTTTCGAACCCAAGAATATTACGACTCCGGAAAATGGCGGGGTACGATGGAATTAGACGGAGGAGGCGCATTGATGAATCAAGCGATTCACACCATCGATTTATTAATTTATTTTGTAGGAAAAGTCAAACGTGTTTCTGCTTCGATCGCTTTATTGACACACGAAAAAATCGAGGTAGAAGATACCGCCGTTGCGATTTTGGAATTTGAAAATGGCGCATTAGGAACCATTCAAGGCAGTACCTCTTGTTGGTCTTCGACCGGGCACCCTGCGGAAATTCAGATTTGTGGCGATAAAGGTTCCGCATTTTTGAGCGACGCCTCTTTTCGGGTTTGGGATTTTAAAGAAAAAGAGAAACAAGATATTTACGTAACTAATAATTTGATGCAAGGAAATGAAAAAGGCTTAGGAGCCAATGACCCAAACGCAATTGATTTTTTGGGCCATCAACGAAATTTTGAAAATGTGATAGCGTCACTGGAAAAAAATAAAGCCCCACTGATTTCGGGAACGGAAGCGATGAAGTCGGTCGAATTGATTGACGCAATTTATCGAAGTGCAAAGCAAGGGGGGCGATGGATTAATTTATAGGAAATTGTAAATAGGTAGATGGGTAGATAGGTGGATGGGTGGATGGGTTTTCCTTCTTTCGTAGTTCTTCACGTCCTGCCTGGCGGCTCGACAGGTTAGAAGGAAGCCCATCCACCCATCTACCCATCCGCCCATCTACCTTAATAAAAAAACATGATACTAACAGGATTTACAGACGAAGCTTCGAGCAATGTCCTACGACAAATACAAGTCACCAAAGAATTGGGTTGGCAATACATTTCTGCAAGAACAATGGGCGCTGCAAATATTCATGAAGTCTCCGACAAGGACTTTGAGAAAATTTGCAAACAATTGGAGACACATGAAATCAAGGTAGCAGAATTTGGAACACTCATCGGGAATTGGTCAAAAAATATTGATTCGGATTGGGCGATTACTTTGGCGGAAATCAAACGCTGTATTCCACGGATGCAACGACTCAACGTAAAATATGCAAGGGTCATGTCTTATGCGCAAAACAAATGGGGAGAAGACCAAGCGGAAAAAGAACGCTTCCGAAGAATGCGAGCCATCGTTGCGCATTTCCAGGATGCAGGCTTAGAAGCACTCCATGAAAATTGTATGAACTGGGGAGGATTTTCCGCAGAGCATACCTTAAGATTGCTCGATGAAGTCCCTGGCTTACGATTGATTTTTGATACTGGAAATCCCATTTTTCAAAGAGACCGTTCTAAACCGGAACCGCATCCCTGGCAAAACACTTTTGAATTTTACAAAAAAATAAAACATGCGATTGCGCACATTCATGTCAAAGATGCAATTATGCACACCGAGTCTGGTGAGCCTGAGTATACTTTTGCCGGGGAGGGGAGTGGGCAATTGGAAAAAATATTCGCAGACTTGAAAAAGGAAAATTATCAGGGCTTTGTTGCCATCGAGCCGCATATGGGGAAGGTGTTTCATTTGCAAAATCAGAAAGCGGATCCGCAGTTTGCTTATGATATTTACAAAGAGTATGGCAAAAGATTCGAAGCTTTTTTGGCTTAAGCAGTAGTCGTTTCTTAAGAGTGGGATTTGGACGACGTACCAGGTTAGCGTATTTTCTCACGCAGAAAACGCAGAGAGCGCAGAGCCAGTCGGACTATCGTCAGACGGGCGGGGCTCACGGGTGATTTTCGCCTAACGTTTTTTTCTCACACAGAGAGCACATAGTTCACAGAGCCAGTCCGTACCGGAACGGGCGGGCCTGTCGGGCGCCAGACGGG
>CAZDTI010000475.1:0-6619 GCA_964508085.1 uncultured Saprospiraceae bacterium
ATCCCAGAATCGGCCCAGTACAAGAGAAAGAAACCAAGGCCAAAGTCAAAGCCATAAAGAAGATACCGATGATACCCCCAGCGCCTTCTGCAGAACTGGCTTTGTTGGTCCATTTCTCTGGCAAAGTCAATTCGTAGTATCCAAAGAAGGAAAAGGCGAAAAAGATGAAGATGGCGAAGAAGGCCAAGTTCAACCAAATATTGGTAGAGATTTCATTTAGAATGTCCGGATTGATAGAATCCATCAAATGGAACGGAATTGATAACAAGATGTACACCATAAAAATGAAGAAACCATAAAGCATGGCGTTCATCATTCCTTTCTTTTTGTTTTCACTTCCTTTTGTAAAGAAGGAAACAGTCAAAGGGATCATGGGGAATACACAAGGCGTTAGCAATGCGAGTAATCCTCCAAAGAAACCAAGTACAAAAATATTGAGTAGACTAGAGTTTGGCGCAACTTGTCTAACGTCTCCGCATTCTTGAACTGGTGCCGTCAAGTTGACGTTGTTCATTTCCATTGGATAAGGATCTTTCATTCCTCCTGCGGCGGAACCAGTTGTACCGATGCTCGCTACTTCTTCCTCTTGTGGAACATCGTCTCCCAACCAAGTTTTCATACTAGTGGCGTCAAAACGGAAAGGAACAAAATCAGGAGGTAAGCAACGCGTGTCATCGCAAGTCATGTATTCAAAGAAGCCGTTGACTGGCTTTGATTTGTCTGTTACAGAAAGCTTTTGTACGAAAATCGCCTCTTTTTTGAATTTGATCAGGTTCATTTTGAACATCTTATCAAATACTTCTTTTCGTCCACCAGACTCTTCTGTCTTTCCATTTAGGGAAAAGTGATCGCCTTCTTCGTATTCGAAAGAAGTTTTCACAGGGCCATCATCGCTTTCCAGGAACTGAGAATAGACCGACCAGCCTTTATCAATTTTTGCTTTGAAGGTCAATTCGTATTCTCCGTTTCCAGCAGGCTTTGCGGAGACAGTCCATTTTACAGGATCGAGAATTTGATTGTTTTTGGCAGGAGCTTCTGGAGTCGCTTCCTTTTTGGTTTCCGCTTTAGCGGTATCGTTTTTCTTGTTAAAAAGTTTTTTTTCGGCTTTGTCTGATGCGTCTTGTACCTTGTTTACCTGTGTTTTCTTTTTAGCTTCAGCCTTAGGGGCTGACTTTTTAGCTGGTTTTGTAGCAGGAGCTGCGGGAGCCGGGGTAGTGGCGGCAGCTTTCTTTTTAATTTTAAATTCGAAGTCAATTTGATCTGGAGGCAGACACTTGGTTGCATCACAAGTCATGAATTCTAAATAACCAGAAATCGGCTTAGAGAAATCGGAAACAGTTATTCGCTGAGTGAAGACTGCTTTCTTTTTGAATTTGATGACATTCATGTCGAACATTTCATCAAAGCCTTCCTTACGGTCACCAGATTCTTCATTCTTTCCTTTTAAGGTAAAGTGGCTTCCTTTGTCATAATCAAAAGAAGTTCTGACCGGGCCGTCATCGCTTTCTAGATATTGGGAGTAAATGGCCCAGCCGTCTTGGATGGTCGCTTTATGGATAAGGTCAAATTCGGTATCGCTTATCTGCTTATACTCGTGAGACCATTTCACAGGATTGTGAATTTGAGCGAAAGCGCTTGTCATGGAACTGATAAATATCAGTAATAGTAGAAATGAATTTCGCATAATAAGATAGTTATTAGATTGTTCTAAAGGGAGGAGCAAGAAATAACGTGAAAAGTGGTTGCCCCAATAATACCCAATTATTGTTTACGGTATCCCAAAGTCTTGTTTCGTTTTGTGATCTAAAACTTTTGTTGTACACCAAAAGTTTTAAATGACTGCAAAAATAAGCTTTTGATACGGTAATCAATGTTGATTAAAAGACAAAAAGCAGTAAGAGATTGTGTTATCCATTGGCATTTTAGAGAAAGAAGAAAAAGGCCAGAATTATACAAATACTACTACCTTCTTTATTAGTAACTGTTCAAAAGTAATTAATGAGTTATGACGGCCTATTTTTAAGTTATCCTTCGTCACAAAAATACTCATTATGCTAAGGCATAACTCCGTTTTTTATTCCTTGACTAATTCAAAAATAGTCTCGGTCAAAACTCACCATTACTTATGACCAATTACTTTTCAAAATTTAAGTTATCTCTTTTTAGGGAAAGACTATCGGGGAGAGGAATGCTTTAAATGATCTTTAACAGGCTTTTTAATTTCTATAACTTTTTTATTCAAGGCTGAAACGTTGTGCGCAACAGTTTAGAAGAATCTAAAAGGACATTAAAACGTCTCTGTTAGCGGAGCTTAAGAATAAGCAGGTTCTTATGGAGGAGATTTTAAATTAGTATTAATTCTTCAATGCAATAGTGAAATCAATGTCAGCAGGAGGAAGGCAGCTGGTTTCATCGCAGGTCATGTAAGTTAACTTTCCTTTTACGATATCTGTAGCGTTGGCTACTTTCACGCGTTGTGTGAATCTTGCTCTATTGCTGAATTTGGTAAGCTTAATGCCAAAGGTCTGATCGTAAGTTTCTTTTTTATTACCAGCTTCTTTGGTTTTTCCTACCAGTTGAATATTGGAATTTTCATCAAAAGAAAAAGAAGTAGGGATTGGACCTGACTGAGATTCGAGGTGTTGAGAGTAAACAGACCATCCGCGTTCGATATTGGCCGTTATGATTAGATCGTATTCTTCGGCGTTTACCTGCTCTACTTCAAAAGTCCATTTTACGGGATCTAATTGTGCGGAAGCGGAAGAAAGAAAAGAAACTAATAATAAGAGTACCAAGGAAGAATTAAAGAAGGACTTACACATGTGTATTATTTCTAATGTTTAAAATACTGGTTAGCAATGACCTTGCCAAGCAATGAAAATATTGGTTGGTGGAAATGCTTTTAATCGGAAATGTGTAAGGGACTATAATTATGCCGCAGATTGGAAATGAATCGATTCTAGAAAGATTCAATACTAAACTACATCAAGTGATACTATTTATATTCGGAAGGGGGAGGCCTGAGCCAAGCGCGAATATACGATCAATATTTTGAATCGACTCTATTTACCCACATTTTTTTTGGTGTGAGCGTTTTTTGTCGGTTTTTATACATGTGGCTATAGCTAGTCCAATGAGAAAGCAAGAATTTCCAGAGCCTCAAAACCGTTCGCGAGTCACTCTCGCGTATTACAAGAATTGAAGCCCGCCCGTTCCGGTACGGACTGGCTGAGGTTGAAGTTGCTTTTGAGGTTGTTGGATTATCATCTTCCCCAAAGTCCTTCTGTCTGTAATAATAAAATAGCTACGACCATTAAAAAATGAAGAGCTTCTGCCAGTCGACTGTCCAAATACAGCATGGTCATCGAAAATAGGATAGAACAAGGGACGACAAGGATTAGCAAATGATCTAACTCAATGCCTTGCTGCAATAATAAGGATAAGGCCGTTGAAATGACAAACCAATATAGAATGTCCAAATTCTTATGTGCTCGTATACTTACTTTATAGCTATACTGATTATAACTGAGTAGGCAAACAACCAGCAATGATCCAAAGACAACCAACTGTACATAGCTGAGAATACTATAATCTCCTTGAAGTTGAATCATTCCCATATTGTCAAAAATAGCTTGTTGCCAAAACTCATTACCGTATTGTCCGGTGAAGGCGTACCATACGGCGAGTAACCAAAATGGACTGGCCAGGCCTAAAAGCAACATCATCAATTCCTTAAGTTTAAAGGACCGAACTATAGTGAACCCAACTACGGCAGCAACTATGAAAACGAAGGTGGAATAATAGAATAAAGCTCCAATTCCTAACCAAAGGCCTATATTATACAGCTCTCCAGCAGCAGAGTATTTTTTATAAGTATCAAATAATTCATAGATGGCTAATAGCAAAAAAGTGTTTGCCATCAGAAGCGGAGAGAGATGTAAAAAGTCAGGGAAGCTGCTTGCCAGCAAAATGTAAAACACTCCAGGATACAAACTCACGGTTCTGGCCATTCTATATTTTGCGACAATAATGTTGACCAACAGCGCCTGAATCAGAACGAGTAGCAGAGCGATTAGATCTGGTAACCAACCTAATGTTCCTATTGTATCATAAACCACCCGACTCAGTATTCCTGGTTGACTCATGCTCACATCATTAGCAGGTATGAAAAAGACCATGCCTCTTAGAACCAGCACATAAAAGATCAATAGAATGTTGGAAATGAATTGGTTGGTACGAAATAGCGCTAACACGTTATGAGTTGTTTAGTGAATTGTTTCTTATAAGAATGTAATATTAATGAAGTTAATTTGGAATTGGTAAGATAGGGGGAGAAAAACGTAAAAGCTTTTAAAGCCAAGAGAAACTTTTCAACTGCAATCTCAAACGCAACTTCAACCTCAAATACCTTCTATCGCGAAAACTAAAATAATATCAATTATCACTTTTACCCCTAGTGTTAACGCTAGAAGAGGTAGACCTTGTCTTTCCGAGCGAGGGAGGTACGACCGAGTCGAGGAACGAAATACTACTGTTACATAGCATCAATCCGTCTTTACTAATTCTCTGATCTTCCGGCCAGGGATGCTTACCTCCAAAAACATGATCTGCTCCATCTAAGCGAATCAGCTCTGCCTTAGGTCTCCATTTCTTTAGTTGCTCCGCCGCCGCAAATGGAACGGCTGGATCAGCGGAGCCATGTATAATTAACATCGGCAAGTCCGTTCTTTTTTGCAAGGCGACTTCTGTATTATAAGTGTTTTCATTCGCTACAAAATCTTCAAAAAGTTGATAGTACAGTGGCATCATCTGTTTTGTTCGTCCATTGAGCGCACGCAACACTCCAGCTTCTTTCCATTCTTTGATCTGTTCCTTTTTTTTGTGCCAGCTATAATCCAGGCTTGCTACGGCTGCCCAGGTAATCAGCGCTTTTATTCGTTCATCATTTGATGCTTTGATGATGCTGATACCGCCACCACGACTGTGTCCAATTAATGCAATTCTGTTGTTATCAATACTGTTAGGATGAGGCCAGTTGGAAGATGTCTCGACCCAGTTAAGTACGGAATCGAGGTCTTGCAGTTCCTTGGTATAGTTGTTTTGGCCGAAAGCCTCGAGGTCTCCAAATTCCAATGGCTGAGCGGGAGTGGTGCCATTGTGAGAAAAGTTGAATTTTACGAAAGCATAACCTGCGTTGACAAATTCCGTGGCCATTAGGTGCCAGCACCCCCAATCTTTGAAACCTTTGAAACCATGAGCGAAAATGACAAGCGGGCAGTTTGCAGTGTCCTCGGGGAGGTAATAATCGAGCAAAAAGGGGCGCCCGGATTCAGAAGTAAGAAGGATGTTTTTTTGTGTAATCATAATATAAGCTTATGTTTTCCTCGATTTGTTCGTGCCTCACTCACTTGGAGTGGCTAAACATACATTCTCGTTTTCAATGTCAATTGACAGCCCGAGCTGAGAAATTTAAAACCAATGGCAAAGAGATGGATTTCTGCTTCAGAATAAGAACTATTTTATCAACAATAAAGATAATTATGTGTTTAACAATTAATATAAATTACCTACAACTACTTAATTTGTAATTGATTTAAGTAGAATAACAAAAATCAAGTTCTTCAGTCTCGAAAGGTACAGAATTGTTACTATCTTGCCCGTTTAATATTAGCCAAAATAACTTCAACAGCATAAAAAAATTCATGGCCAAAAAAATGGACGCCATAAAGAAGCCAATCGCGAAGGAACTTGAAGTCTTTGAGAAGAGATTTCGCGAGGCCATGAAGAGCAAGGTGCCTCTATTGGACAAGATTACCTATTATATCGTACAGCGAAAGGGTAAGCAGATGCGTCCAATGTTTGTATTCCTTTGTGCTCGCTTAATTGGGCCGACTTCTGATGCCAGCTATACGGCAGCGTCCCTCATCGAATTGGTACATACTGCCACGTTGGTCCATGACGATGTAGTAGATGATTCTTTCCAGCGTCGAAGTTTCTTTTCCGTCAATTCTTTATGGAAAAATAAGATAGCAGTTATTGTTGGTGATTATATTCTGTCACAAGGTTTGTTGATTGCCGTTAAGAATAATCAATTACGGATGTTGGAAATTTTTTCTCAGGCCGTTACCGAAATGGCTGAAGGAGAATTGTTACAAATAGAAAAAGCCCGCCGCTTAGATATTAAAGAACCGGTTTACTACGAAATTATTCGCCAAAAGACGGCGTCTCTAATTGCAGCCGCTTGCGCTGTTGGTATTGCTTCTAATACAAAGGATGAAGAGCTAATAGAGAAGGGACGATTGTTCGGAGAAAAAATTGGAATTGCTTTCCAAATACGTGATGATCTTTTTGATTTCGGCGTCGCTGATGTTGGTAAGCCACTTGGCATCGATATTAAAGAAAAGAAGATGACGCTACCGCTCATCTATGCCCTCAACCATACAAGCAGATCGGAACGCAGAAGAATTATTAGCATTATAAAAAAAGACAGTGAAGATCAGGCGAAGGTGATGGAAGTCATTCAATTTGTTCGCGATAGCGGTGGCTTAGAATATGCAACAGAAGCTATGTATGATTATCGAAAGCAAGCTTTTGAGATTTTGGATTCTTTTGAGGATTC
>CAZDTI010000476.1:0-6596 GCA_964508085.1 uncultured Saprospiraceae bacterium
CATCAAGCGTTATTAGTAAAACAAGGAATTTATTCGGATTTGTGGAACGTGCAGATTGGGGAATTGTGATAACATCAATTAAGGTGTATCAATTATTTCATAAAGTAAGTTCTTATGGTCGATAAAGTTAAATTTTTAATTGGGATCTCTTTTACCTTGCTTTTTTGCACCTTACAAACAACGGCACAAGTGCCTGAAAGTCCTGTAAAAGCACCTCCTCCCCCTCCTCCTATTCCTCCCGTAGAAGAAATTTTCTTAGTCATTGAGGAGATGCCTAATTTTTTGGGATGTGGTGATACATTAGGTGTTTCAGAAAAGAAACAATGTATCGAAGAAAAAATGAATGACTACATTTATTCTAATTTAGAATACCCTAAACTAGCAAGAGAAAATGGTGTAGAGGGGACTGTCGTTGTCCGATTTTTTGTGGATAAAGATGGCACCATAAAAGAGCCTGAGCTCTTAAAAGATATTGGGGCTGGCTGTGGTCAAGAGGCCATCCGTCTGATAACAGCTATGGATAATGTAGTGAAAAAAAAATGGACTCCAGGTAGTGCCCGAAAAAAGGCTGTTAAGGTATGTTTTAACCTACCGATAAAATTTGATTTAGACAATTAAGTAGGACAGCATAAATACTAGTAAACCATAAAGTAGAGATAACTGACTTTGTTATTGAGGTAGGAAGCTAAGCGAAAGTAGCTTCAGCAATTAAAAAAATGCCTTAATGGAAGAGCTCCGTTAAGGCATTTTTTTGTCTATAGTGGAAATAGATTGGGAAACGATTTGGGTTGAAAATTAAATTTTAACCCCCTACTTAATTCTTAACAAGCTTTACACTATCACTCCCCTCTTCTGTTTCTATATTAACAAAATACAAACCCCTTGCTAAGGCAGAAGCATCAATCCTTACTTCTTCAGAATTTGGATTTAAAGAAACAACTAGTTTCCCAAAAGCATCAAACACTTGAACCGAATTTACTTTTTGATTATCAGATTCAATGTTCCAAAAATCTTGTGTTGGGTTAGGATATATCTTAAATGCTGTAGTTTCGATGGTAGATATTCCAGTTACAAGTATGGGCTGCGCCTCTGCTATTTTAAGACCTTCCCATGAGATATTGTCGAAATAAGAATCATTATCAGTAGCTCTAGGATCTTGCCAATCGGTGAAGACAACGATTTGATCGATGTCATGATTTTCTCCGTTACCTACAATTAAACCCGTTAAATCATACGTTAATGTTTCCCATTCATTGATTACAGTGTTTGGTTGTAAAAGTTGAAAAACAGTTCCTGAGGTTTGAGTGACCATTTTAATGCCGACATCACTAATGACTGGTTTATAAACATCAATTGTTATCGTAGTTGTATAACCATCTACCAATTCCCATTCCCAAATATGACCATGCTGAGTTTCACAACCTGCAAAAGGTGCTCCGGCAGCTAGTGTAGTTAATTTGGCAACCCTAGAACTTGTATTAACACCAGATGCGTCAGGGTTTGACACCACTTCTAATGGAGGATTGCTGTCGTTTTCAAATACATTCCAAAAGGATGCATCACTACCAGCTGTTCCTGATTCAAACGTCAAATCAAATGTTTGATTTACAGGCATGATCTCTGCTGTAAAAGCGATTGTATAAGTATTGTTATCTACTCCATTTTGTGCAGTCACCAAAATCGAAGTCGTTCCTGGAAGTGCTGCTGCATCCGTAACAACTGCAGATGCTGGAGCTATTTGAGAAGTAGTCGCTACAACGGAAGGCACTGCTGTAGTCCCAAGTGGTAATTCTACATTGTAATTGAATGTGTTTGAAGAGAATCCATTTACGGTAACACCGTTGACCGTAAGGTCGCTTAAGGTTGCAATCGTTACTGGATCTAGCGCCTCGTATATTTCAAATTCCCATAAACTGTATCCATAAGGTGTACCTCTAACAGTTCCATACATTCTTACATATCTGCCCGTTCCATTCACCGAAAGATCATCAATACCACCATCTCCCGTTGTGGTTGTAAATAAGGTAGTAAATGCAGCAAAGGTTGCATCATCAGAAATTTGTATTTCATAAGTGCTTGCATATGCTCCTTCCCAGTTTAAGAGCACCTGACCAATTTCATAACTCGTTCCCAAGTCAATGGTTATCCATTGCGGATCTGAGAAATCAGTCTCCCAACGTGTGTCCCCATTTCCATCAATAGCATTACTAGCAGGTTGACTGTTATTAGAAGCTGTTGCTGTTCCGCTAAGGGCGAGATTCTGTGATTGCGCAGATGCGAATATCATAGATAACATTAAAAATAAAGTAATTTTTTTCATGACGTTTTTATTGAGGAGTATGAAATAATTAGGGACTGTTATTTTATAATTATAACTTATTTTAATACCTTGATCAAAGTGTATTAGTCACAATAAGAATTGTATTTACGAAGGTACACAATTATATTTCGCATTATTCATTAATCTCGTAACCTTTTCAACAAAACTTGAGTCTACGCTGAAAAGCCAAGGTGCGGTCGGATTTGCTAAATTTAGAAATTTAGTAAACCTCAAGCACTTGATTATCAATGAATTAAATTTACTAAATCTGAAAAAATTTAGCAAATCACACTCAATTTCGACTTTCCGGAGTAAACTCAAAATTTGAACAATAAGATTAGTTAAAATACTACAACAATGAAAAAATTCCCTTTTTTACTCTTTCTTTTTGCTACTACTTTCGGGTTTTCTCAGGCACCCACAGTAGATGCACCAACACCGCCAGCTCGAAATCCAGTAGACGTGATTTCAATTTTCAGTGAAGCGTACAACAATATAACTGGTGCTAATTATAACCCCGACTGGCAACAAAGCGGTTTGAATTCCGCAAGCTCCTCATTCGAACCTACCGGATCAGGAGGTTCCGGAAATGTAGTGTTATCCTATCCTAATTTTAATTATCAAGGAATAGAATTTAATAGTATTCAGGATATTACTTCGATGGAATTTTTACACTTAGACATTTGGACGGTTGATGGGGTAACACCTAATGTAACCGTTATAAGTTCTGGGGCAGAAATTCCGCATGCCATGCCGAATGGAGATGGCATATGGCAAAGTATAGATATTCCGGTTGCTGGTATCACAGGAGATCTTACCAATGCTATTCAATTTAAATTTGCTGGAGGTAATGGTTCTTCAAATGCTATTTATGTAGATAATCTATACTTTTGGAAAACGCCAGCTGCTCCAGGTACCGATGCAACCTTAAGTGATTTAGAAGTAGATGGAACTCTAGTTCCTGGTTTTACACCAAATTCTGAATCTTATGACATAGAGTTACCAGGAGGAACAACAGTAGTCCCTCAAATCACCTTAGCTACAACTACAGATCCGGCAGCAACTGCAACTATAACGCAAGCTACAGCAATTCCTGGTGATGCTACGGTATTGATAAGCTCACAAGATGGCTCCACTACTAAAACTTATAGCATAACTTATTATATCGGAGCACCAACTACAGATGCACCAACGCCCCCAGCTCGAAATCCCGTAGATGTGATTTCAATTTTCAGTGAGGCATACAACAATATAACTGGTGCTAATTATAATCCATATTGGCAACAAAGTGGCTTTAATTCTGCAAACGACTCCTTCGAGCCTACAGGACCAGGAGGCTCCGGAAATATAGTGTTAGCTTATCCAAATTTTAATTATCAAGGAATAGAATTTAACAGTACTCAAGATATTACTTCGATGGAATTTTTACACTTAGACATTTGGACGGTTGATGGGGTGGTACCTAATATAACGGTCATAAGCTCTGGAGCAGAAATTCCGCATGCCATGCCGAATGGAGATGGCGCATGGCAAAGTATAGATATTCCAGTTGCTGGTATCACAGGAGATCTTAGCAATGCTATTCAATTTAAATTTACTGGAGGTAATGGTTCTTCAAATGCTATTTATGTAGATAACCTATACTTTTGGAAAACGGCAGCTGCTACAGGAACGGACGCAACCTTAAGTGCTTTAGAGGTAGATGGAACCCTAGTTCCTGGTTTTACACCAAATTCTGAATCTTATACCATGGAGTTACCGGGAGGAACAACAGTAGTCCCTCAAATCACCTTAGCTACAACTTCAGATCCGGCAGCAACTGCAACTATAACGCAAGCTACAGCAATTCCTGGTGATGCTACGGTATTGATAACCTCACAAGATGGTTCCACTACTAAAACTTATAGCGTATCTTATTATATCGGGGCACCAACTACAGATGCACCAACACCACCAGCTCGAAATGAAATAGATGTGATTTCAATTTTTAGTGATGCTTATAACAATATAACTGGTGCTAATTATAACCCCGACTGGCAACAAAGTGGCTTTAACTCTGCAAGCGACTCCTTCGAGCCTACAGGACCAGCAGGTTCCGGAAATATAGTGTTAGCCTATCCTAATTTTAATTATCAAGGAATAGAATTTAACAGTACTCAAGATATTACTTCGATGGAATTTTTACACTTAGATATTTGGACGGTTGATGGGGTGACACCTGACATAACGGTCATAAGTTCTGGTACAGAAATTCCGCATGCCATTCCTAATGGAGACGGCGCATGGCAAAGTATAGATATTCCGGTTGCAGGTATCACAGGAGACCTTACCAATGCCATTCAATTTAAGTTTGCTGGAGGTAATGGTTCTTCAAATGCTATTTATGTAGATAACCTATATTTCTATAAAGGAGAATCTGTAGGAATAAATGAATTTGATCGTGCTGAGCTTAATGTTTTTCCTAATCCGACCAATAATGTTTGGAATATAAAAAGCAAGAAGAGTATTGATTTAATTCAGGTATTTGATATTCAAGGAAAACAGGTAATTACGCTAAGTCCAAATTCAGAGACCGCATCAATTAATGCTTCTGGATTAATAAATGGGATCTATTTTGCAAGATTAAGCTCTGATAAAAATACAAAATTCGTAAAACTGATAAAGAAATAATGCTATAAACAATACTTATAGTTAATGAACCTCTTTAGGCCATATTGCATCCAGCAATATGGCTTTTCTAATAAAAATGATGCTCAAACGAGACTGTTTCATAAAGTGTGTCAGCGGGCGGATTTCCCTTTAGGGCTGCGAGAGGCTTGACACACTTGGTAGGACAATCCCTGCCCAAACCACTTCATAAAGGGTATAATATTCATCTTTCATCTCGTCGCTCCAGCAGTTCCTTCCTCTTCTCAACAATAAACTTAACTTTGCAGCCTTTTAAAAAAACAATATACAGTTGTCATAGTATCAATAATGACTCAAATCACAATCTATGAACATTTACAAACAAATTGAAGCAGAAATTCAAGCAGCTTCTCATATCGTTATCACCGCACATAAATCTGCAGATGGAGACTCTATTGGTTCTTCTTTAGGCTTATTTCATTTTATTGAAAAACTAGGCAAAAACGTTGTTGTTTGTCACCCAGACCAAGCACCGGAGTTTTTATACTGGTTAGATACTTCTCCTATTATTTTGATGGAACAAAATCCTGAAGAGGTAAGCGCGCAAATAAAAAAGGCAGATTTAATTTTCTGTTTGGATTACAATGCAAGCTACCGGCTAGGACCAGATATGCAGGGCTTGTTAGAAGAAGCGACTTGTAAGAAAATTATGATAGACCATCATTTGGATCCTGAAGATTTCCCTACGCTAACCCTTTCTGAAACAACAGCCTCCTCTACGGCTCAATTAATTGTAGATCTAATAGAGCAGTCTGGACATTTAGACTTGTTAGATCAAAAAATTGGTACGCCATTGTATGTAGGTATTTTAACAGATTCTGGCAGTTTTAAATTCAACTCCGTAAAGCCGCGTACGCATGAGGTTTTGGCTAAGCTTTTAGCAGCGGGAGTAGCACATGATTTGATTCATGAAAAGTTGAGTGATACAAATACCGAAAGTCGTTTGCGTTTGCAAGGTTATGCGATGAGTGAAAAGTTAGAAATTTTATACGAGCAGAATTTCGCAATTATTTCTTTGTCTAAAGAAGAATTGACGGAGTACAAATACAAAAAAGGAGATACCGATAGTTTGGCGAATTTGCTCTTAACGATAAAAGGAATGCGAGCAGCCGTTGTCTTTAAAGAGCGAGATGGAATTATAAAAATGTCTTTCCGTTCTAAAGGCGAAGAGAACCCGGTTAATGTTTTGGCGAAAGAACATTTTAATGGAGGTGGACATGCAAATGCTGCTGGCGGGATGAGTAATTTAACGGTGGAGGAAACTTTGGATAAATTGAAAAAAGTGATTCCGCAGTATTTTTAAAAAGAAGGAATAATCTCCTTGCAGACATAGACTCCTGTTTTTTGACCTATACCACAGTTCTTAAAAAAAGTACCTGTCCTTTCATTTCTTTGTGCCATTGAACTCTTTATTCTTAAAAGTGTACAGTAGCTTGCCAATTCCAATATAGGGCTGAACATTTTTTTTCTACTACTGTTGTAAAAGTATTATTATAAAGAACCCGGAAATAATACATAAGCACCTCTGCTAAGCAAATGCTTCACTTATGATTAAAACAATATTAAAAACAGGTTTATTAGTATTATT
>CAZDTI010000477.1:0-6564 GCA_964508085.1 uncultured Saprospiraceae bacterium
TGGAAGTGAAAAAATTTTCATCTACTTGGTAGGAGAATAAATAGACTGAAAGGCTTACTCGATTATTTAAGAGTAAGAATCATAAGTTTTGCTAACATTGTATAAAAATGTATTGAAACGCATTTTACACTCACCGTTGAACAAAACCTAAGGCCTCCCCACAACTCACCTTGTCATACAAGTTGCTCACAACTAGTTGATTATCACCAAAAAGAGATTTACTTTTGATCATGTAGCAAAATTGTTACAAAATATCAAAATTACAATCTCATGGAAAAGACAATCAAAGAATTAGAAAACTATCCTTCGACAAGCCCGCCCGTTCCGGTACGGACTGGTTCCGGACAAGCATGGTTCTGGCCAACTACTCCAAAGCCACCCGTAAATCTTATATTAGTGCTGCCACGAATTTCTACAAGTGGTGTGTGAAAAATAGAAACCACCCCGACTTTGACAAAACCCAAGCCCATCGTTTGTACTTAGTATCTCGTTCCAAAAAAGGATTAGCCCTTCGACAGGCTCAGGACAGGCCTGGCAAACGGTGAACGGTGACTACTCCGCAATCAGAATGTTATATACCAAGGTTTTGAATTGGCAGTGGGATGTAGAAAAGACGCCACGCCCACGGAAAGAAAAGTTTTTGCCGACGGTTTTGTCACAAGCTCAAATTAAGAAATTGATAGATACGTTTGTGACAGCGACGATATTACCTGATCCGGTTTGGATATTTGATAATTGTGTGGGGGGCTCGCAGAACTATCGTCTGCCGCCGATGTTGGGAGGAAATAAGTTTATGGTTTAGTGGTTTTTAGTTGAGGGAGTGATACTTGGCGGGAGATGTTATTGTTTGGAGGGTAGTGTTTAGGTGTGGAAAAGGTAAAAAGTAGATTTACACTTGGTGATTTTTTAGAATATGAGAACTGTGTATAAAACTTGACAAAGAAAAACGACAAAACGTCTTATGGTGAATAAATTATATATATTATTGCTGTTTCGTTAGACAACGTTTTTATTAAATTTTTGTCATAAAAAACCAATTAACACATGCACAAGCAAATACTCTTCCTCCTTCTTTTGGTTTCTCTAAACAAAGTTCAAAGTCAAAACTATCTAGAAAATTGGTATTGTGATGGTTTTGGTAATTTTGAATCTTTTGATTATAACGAAGTTACTAACACTTTCACTTTTAATTTATCAGAAAATTGTGATCCCAATCAAATAGGAGAATTTGAATATTTTGATATTAATGCGGGGACTCAACAGTCAAATATGGGGAGTGATTACCAATTAGTTTTGTCCGATATTGAACAAGGAATTCCTATCCATTATGCATTTAAGGAATCCCCTCAAACTGGGAATATTTCATCTGACCCGAATGCACTTGCATTGGCTGGCGTAAAATTAAACCATGATGAACATAAAGGTAGAATATTACTCCTCCTAGATGAGCCATTGTATCAAGCAATTCCAGATGAAATCACGAACTACAAAAACATACTAATTGGTGACGGGTGGAAAGTATCCATTATGACGGTTGATGCTGACACTACAATTGAAAGTATAAAAACCGATATTACAAACTTATATAATTCTACTGGAGACTTACGGACTATTTTTATTTTAGGTGATGTGCCAGTGCCTTTTAGTGGGGCCAATATTGCACCTGATGGACATTGGCAAACTAGTGGGGCTTGGATGGCAGATTCTTATTATGCGGATTTAGATGGAACTTGGACAGATGCAACAGCAACAACTACAGTTGCCCAAAATGATAGACATCACAATTCCCCTGGTGATGGAAAATTTGATCAAAATACAATTCCTTCAGCAGTAGAGTTAGAAGTTGGACGGATTCATTTTGAAAATATGACCATTTTTTCGGAATCGAGAATAGAACTATATAGTAGATATTTACAGAAAAACATAGACTATAGACTTGGAAAAGTTGTGGCTGATAATGATTATCTTCTACATACTAACAACGCAGCTTTTCCTACTTCTATGCACAGAACTTTGAATTTAATTAATGGAACAGCACCGGCAGATAAAAAATTTGAACAAATAGGAAATAAAACCCCTTTAGATCATCTGCCATTTGAATCTTATCATTACGCCACTATTAATGGGTTTGGTGCACCCGGAGGACAATGGATAAATGGAAGAATAGCTTCTTCTGATTTCAGAGATGACTCCTTACAAGTCTTATTTGTTTCCCTTGCTGCAAGTAACATAGGAAATTGGGCTAATAACAGTAATTTATTAAATGCGGCATGTGCCTCTAAGAGTACAACTATAATGGCTAACTGGGGAGTCTTTGTTTTACCACTTCACTATCTTTACTCTGGCCAGACCTATGGATTTTGTTGGAAACAAGCCATGACACCAGATAACCATTTTTATGCTAATTGGAATGGGTTCAATGGAAACAATCCTTCAACGGTAAGTCATAATTTAGTCGGAGATCCTTCTCTTAAGTTTATGGTTACTCCACCGGTTACACAATTAGACCTCGAAAATAATGAAGTGTCCATAACAATGTCTTGGTTGAATGAAACGCCTGATCCCAACATCATTGGATATAACGTATATCGAGCTGTTGAGATTGACGGGAATTTCCTGCAATTAAATAACACCATAATTTCGGATACTTTTTTCGTAGATAGCTTTCCATTGATTGGAGATAATGTTTACATGGTGCGATCTATTCGATTGGATTCGAGTATGGTAGCAAGCTACTATACCTATTCAAATGGAGTGACGAATGAAATATTCTTCGAAGAACCTGATGTAGATAACGATGGGTTTAGTGCTAGTGAAGATTGTGATGATAATAATCCAAATATAAATCCAGGCGAGACAGAAATACCTTACAATGGAATTGATGAAGATTGTAATCCGCTTACACTTGATGATGATTTAGATGAGGATGGTTATATACTTGTTGATGATTGTGATGACACTAACAATGCCGTTAATCCTGGTGTGGAGGAAATTCCGAATAACGGAATTGATGAAGACTGCGATGGAGTTGATTTAATTACTATAGGAACTATACAATTGACTGATACTGATCTTAGTATTTTCCCAAACCCAACATCCCAGAACATTTCTATTATCACAGATAATTTAGAAGGATTAGAATTTCAACTATTTGATCTTTCAGGAAAGAAAGTGCAAACTCAGTTGCGAGATAATCGAATTAAACTGGAAGATTTTAATGATGGGGTTTATTTATTAGAGATTATTGATTTAAAAAATAATCAGAAGTGGGTTGAGCGAATAGTGGTAATTAAGTAACCTAAATTTAGCCCGACTTCCTTTGTGTGTGATCCAATCAATATTTATATTGAAGGGGAAAACGTAGAATAACACATTTACGTTCGTTCACCCATCATTAATTTAACTATATAGCAATAAATTTTAATAATCATGAAACTAATTACTATTCTACTTATTAGCTTATTTACCATGCATCACTTGACCCCAGAATCAGTTAAGATTGGTGAGTTGGTGAAAAAGAACGGAGAGATAGTTACTCTGCATACACCCCCTAAAAGCGCAAATAAGAAATTTTTCAAAAAATCAAAAATTCCAAAAGAATGCGATTGTGTAAGCGACGGTGCCGACTTTTATTTCTATGACAATGAAATGAAAAGACAAGGGGTGATTGTAGTTGATGTTGTAAATGTCAAATTAGAAGTAGGAGCGAGGATTTGCCAATATTATAGTTTAAGGCATAAAAATAGAACGTCTAGTAATATGCCAAGTTATCGTAATGAAGGAGTTATTCCCTTTGAATTAGAAACTGAATTAAATCTTTTGAGTTTACCTCAATGGGGTGCTGATGGTAATTATCTCCATACTGTTTTAGCATATAATAGTAAGTTTAAACTGGCGATGCCTTTTAGTCCTCCAGGAATGGTAGCCTATATTTTTGATGAAAAAAATAGAGGCGTAAAATATCTGCATCCTTTTGTGAAATCTGAAAAAAAGAGTAAAAAAATAGTAAGCCTTTTACAAAAATACTTTTCTGATTGCGATAATATTATGGAAATAATAGAATCAAATATGCGCTATAATGAAACTGTTAAAAAAAGTAAAAGGAAATTCATCACAGATGGACTCTATCAGTTAAAGTGTGAATAAATTTATTAACAACAGAAGCGAACACGGGCTCTGTGTCCATAGCTCATTTGAGTAACTTGAGGTAATGTTCTTCGCTACGACGCAGAGCGAATCGTTATAGCTGATTTCCAAAATAAATAAGAATATGATAAATAGAAATATCATCCTACTTCATAAGGTTATTTTTTTGAGTGTAATCTTTATATGTTCGAGCAAAGTATTCTCCCAGACGATTAGCAGTATAGATAACAATGGCAATCTTGTTATTAATAATAATGTAGTCCTTCCAATTGGCTTTTACTGTGAAGGAATGGCTTTCGATCAGTTTGAAGATATTCCAGCTCGTATTGACTCTGGCGGTTTTAACATACTTTATACTGAGTCTGGTGTAGGGGACATAGAGGATTATCCCACATTTTTGCAAGATTGTGAGACTCGTGACTTAAACAATATTATTGGATTACCATATTCCTTCCTTGATCCCGAAGATTTTAATTTTTACGTAAATAGTTTGCTCAGTTATCCATCTATTGCATTATGGAATATTCTTGATGATGCCAATAACTTCACCGTTTCAGATATAGAAACTCAAAAAAATAACTTGCAGGCCCTAGACTCGACTAGGTTGTTAATGGCTAGTTGGTATACGGATGACGAGCCTTTTCCAAGTATGTTGCCCTATGTGGATTTGGCAGGTATGCAAGCTTATCCATGGGAAGATGGTTCTTCAAATGACCTTGTTTTTGTAGAGTCTCTATGGCGTATAAGCATTGTAGAATAAGTAATTCGGTATTTTTAGAGTGTCAATTTTGATTTTAGACGATTCTGAAAAAACGGAGTTATGCCTTAGCATAATGAGTATTTTACAGAAGAAGTATAAAATTAAAAGTGGACTATAAAAAGCCGTAGTATTTATGCTACCATGCTTAACAGCATTGGAAGCAGAAGCTGCTAACACATATGCCTTCGCAACTCCACAAGTATTTAATTGGGGAGATGAAACTTACCCACCCGCTGATCATCTAGATTGTCAAACATATATTGGTTTTATAACAGGTCTGAAAGGTGTGCTGTTTTATACCTTCAAAGACTATGACAACAACAGCACTATAGATATTACTCAACCTGACTTATTCAATGCATGTAGTCAGATTGCAGATGAAGTTTTAAATACAAAGTTGAAAGATGCCATTCTATTTGGAAAGCATGAATATTATAATATTGACTATTATAGATATTACGCGACATGGGAGTATGATGGCTACTTATACCTGATCGCTGTTAATGCCAATGATGAACTTACTTACGACTATAGTATTGACTTGCCTGATTTTGTAGTTGGGTCTGGTGAAAACATGTTTAGCTATCGTCCAGATAGCTTGAATGTTAACAATGGACAACTTCAAGGTCAATTGGCGCCTTATCAAGTTGCGATTTATAAGTTTGAGACCAACTTGGTTTCTACAACCCAAACTAGTGACGGTTATAAGGCATTGAGAATATATCCTAATCCAGGAAGCTATATCAATATCGAATTACCTTTTGAATCAGGGATATTAGATGTTTTTTCAAGTGATGGAGTATTAATGCTAACAATGAATAATTGCGTAAATAATGTTGAGCTAGATATTTCAGAATTTGTGCATGGTATCTATTTTGTCAGGGTGGCCGATCCTAAAACTGGATACTATACCATAAAAAGAATAATAAAAAACTAGCTATAACAATAAGTGATGACAGCATATTTCTCCTTCGTCGAGAGACGCCGCATACCATCATCCGGTCGTTAGCGGTCAGCAAAAAAAATAACCCCCTGAGTTCAAATGTTGAAGTAATTAGAAAAAATTATAATTGTAAATCTGAAAAAAAATAAGATGGGTACAAAAAAAATATTGAATAAGTTTAACAGCAAAGCGAATGAATGGCTAGTTGATTTAAGAATGATGGATGAGGAGATAATTTTATTAAAGCCTTCGGAAAAATCGTAGTCATTTTCAGAAGTATATGACCACGTAATGAGAGTGGCGAGAAGCTATCAAATTCCAAATCTGAAAATTAGTGTTACAGATTTAGCAAAGAGGAATAAAAGAAAAAATAAATATGGATTAGCCGTATTTGATTTAGGGTACAGGAAAAATATACATATGAAAATGGAAGACTTTCCAAAACAATTAGTTACAGATTTTACACCTAGGAAACAAAATAAAGCTGAATTAGTCAATGATTTCATAGCGTTTATTAAGGAAGTTAATGAGCTAGAGGAAATTTTAAATAGAAGTAACAAGGGAAATAAACATTACCATCCAATGTTTGGTGATATTAATACAAAAGATTGGTTTGCGTTAATTGAATTACACATATGGCAACACGATAAACAAAAACAAAAAATAAAAAGATATCTAGAAACTGAAGAATTATGTCTGGAATGTTGAGAACAAA
>CAZDTI010000478.1:0-6536 GCA_964508085.1 uncultured Saprospiraceae bacterium
GATGTTTGCCTGGCCATCTGTAATGTACTTTATGATGGTTTCAAATTACCAAAATATGCACCTTGTCCTTTGCTTGTGAATATGGTGACGGCTGGTAAGTTAGGACGGAAGAGTGGGGAAGGCTTTTATGTATACGAAAAAGGACGTAGAGAATTGGTGGTGGCTCCGAGTTTTGCATAAACCTAAGGAATTACAAAATATTTTCGAAGAATAGAATGTCTATTTGCCCGGAGCAATTCGGAGTAAGTAGACATTTATATCACATTTATCACAACTTATGGGGAACAGATTCTATTTCGTTCTTTCTCTTCTTGGATTGCTAGTCACCTTCTGTCAGAATAGTCCGAGTCATACAGCGGATCCTACTAAGATCATTTCCTATACGTTGAATACTAAAGAACAACCGCTTCAATTTTTTCACAAAAACGAAAAGGGTATACCATTTCTGAATCACGGAAAGCTGAAAGATCAATTAGAAAGAGAAAACAAATCGCTTGTTTTTGCAATGAATGGAGGAATGTATAATAAGGATTTCACACCACAAGGTTTATACATTGAGCAAGGAAAGGTTATAGCTCCATTAGATGTCAAAGAAAAAGGATATGGTAACTTTTATCTTCAGCCGAATGGTGTATTCTATTTAGCGGAAGATAATAAACCTAATATTAGTACGACGTCTGATTTTAAGTACAATAATTCAATTCAATACGCTACACAATCTGGCCCAATGCTTTTGATCGGCGGAAAGGTGCATCCAAAATTCAGAGAAGGTTCTTCCAATGTACATATACGGAACGGGGTAGGGCTTTTGCCAAATGGAGAATTGCTTTTCGCGATGTCTAAGGAACGAATTTGCTTTTATGACTTTGCTACTTATTTCAAAAGTAGAGGATGTAAAGATGCGTTGTACTTAGATGGCTTTGTTTCCAGAACCTATTTACCGGAGAAGAATTGGGAACAGCTAGATGGAAAATACGGTATAATCATAGCTGAGGTCAACGCTAAGTGAAAGACATATACGACAAAACCCGTCATTTAAGACAGGTTTTGAATGGTTGGCTATCAGCTATTTAAGGTTATCTTAAGTAAAGGGCCGCCTTTGCATTACACATTAGCGACCCTCTTCGATTTGCTATTTGATAGAAACTACCAAATAGATGTCATTAGCGCGTGACATATTTTGTTAAATTGTTTCAAAACTCTGATTAACAGAGCGTAGCTTTATATACCTTGTGAACAGGCACGAATTTAATATACAAAGCTGAAGCAGCCAAACGTATATATATAAGTGATATTGAAATATTTATAAGTGATGAATTTTAACATTTTCAAGTCATAAATTCATTTGATTCATAATTTCTAGGAACTGTGTTACTCTTCTCTGAGCAATCGTAATTTTAGCATCACTTCCCTTCATTTCTACTGTTTTCTCTCTACGGTTATATTTGACGATATGGCTCATATTAATGATGTGGCTATAGTGAATGCGGAAAAAGTAGTTTTGATACTGCCCTTCAATTGCTGGAAATATTTTCTCGTATTCGCCTAAATTCTTTGTGGACAAAATTTTTCTTCCACCTTCTAAATGGAGCCAGGTAGAAGCACCTTCTGCTACACACCTAATAATCTGATTCAGAGGAACGAACTCACGTCCATCACTCCTAATGATGGCTATCTGTTGGTTTTCTACGTTTTTTTGTTGCAGGTTTAATAAAAGTTTTTCAAGTCGCTCAGTATCCATTTTTTTATTGAATTGGATTGCTACTTTATTTACAGCTTCAGATAATTCGTCAATGTCTACAGGTTTGAGTATATAATCCAAAGCATGATATTTAATAGCTTGTAATGCGTAATGGTTAAAAGCAGTTACAAATATAACCTCGAAATCAATGAATTTTATTCGGCGAAGCAGGTCAAAACTGGTTCCATTAGTGAGCTCGACATCAAGAAATAACAAGTTTGGAGAAGTGCTGTTTATTTTCTTTTCTGCCTCCTCAATGGTGGCAGCGAGCCCTACGATATTCACTTCTGGACAATATTTTTCCAACATCCATTTGAGGATGTTTCGACTTTTAGCTTCATCATCTATAATCAGTGCGTTAATTGTTGGGGTCATCTCCAAATTGTTCTAAAGTTATATAAATGTCTACACGAGTACCGGTTGTCCCTTGTTCTTGATCAAAGAGGTCCTTGATCTCGATTTTCACGGACGTATCTCCAATAATATTCCAAACTCGCTGCCGTTCTTCGACCAGTTGCATGCCACGTGAAATGTGACCTGTAACAAAGTTCTTCTTATTCTCTTTTGACTTTTTGATGCCAATCCCATTGTCTTCGATTTTGCAATGTAGCGTTTGTCCTTCTTTGTTAAAGGACAACAATAGCCTTCCAGCATTTGATGATTTTATCAAACCATGATTAATCGCATTTTCAACAAAGGGCTGTAATAGCATAGAAGGGATAGAAATCATGGCTGGTGAAAAACCTTCTTCCACCTGAATCTCAGAGGTGAACTTATCTTCGAATCGCAGAAGTTCTAAATCAATATATAGTTGTAATAATCGAATCTCATCTTCTAATAGAATGGTTTTTTCCTTGGAGGATTCCAATATTAAGCGCATTAATCTAGAGAATTTAACTAAGTATCTATTAGCATCTCTGAGATCGTTCTTAAAAATAACATCCTGTATGGCATTCAGGGCGTTGAATACGAAATGAGGATTCATTTGGGATTGTAGTGCATTTAACTCTAGCTCCGCAAACTTCTTATTCAGTTCATTCGTTGTCTTTGCTCTTGTTCGTACCTTGCTGATTTGAAAGCGATATATGAGAAACGTTAAAAACGATAACAATAGAAGTACAATTAAAAAAAACCAACCTGTTTTCCAGAATGGAGGTTTAATAGAAAAAGATAAGGATATTATTTTAGGTGGTGTCTTTGTAGCTTTATTTGGCTTTCGACGAAGTTGAAAAGTATAATCTCCAGAGGAAAGAGAAGGATACTCCTTTTCAAAGCTGGTATTGTTCACCCACTGCTTATCTACTCCAACGAGTTTGTGTTCAAAGACTATATTACCCAGATTCTTAAAATCTAGACATTCATATTTTATTATTAGACTATTTTCTTTATAGGATAACTGGTATTCCGATTTTAATTCTTGATTTTGGCCATTAACCTTTAATGCAGTGAAACGAATAGGTATGTTTGTATCTTCATTGTTATTTGCTTGTTCGTCTATAACTGTAATCCCTTTATTCGTAGCGGCAATTATTTTATTCTCTTCAATTAATACTGCTTTAACGTCGTTAGAAATAAGTCCATCTCCTGTTCTAAACCATTGGAAATCGTAGCTAAAGGGCTCGCTTTTAATATTGTAAACTTTAGCGAGGCCTTCATTTGTACATGCCCACAATTGCTGATTCTTGTCAAGGTAAAGAGACTGAACCAGAATATTTGTCAACTCAATAATACTGTCCAACTGTGATTCATTCCAGCGATAAACGCCTATGTTATTCACCGCAAGCCAAGTTGTCTTATCAGCTCCGCTTACTATTGTATTTGTAGGGAGGTGTAGAATAGGGTGATCTGAATCAGAAGGAATAGTATCTTTTTTTAATATTTCATTTTTGCGAATTATTCTTTGTGTTCCGAAATTTCCACTTACTACAAAATGATCTTGTTCAACTTCAGCGATACCATAATACCTTCCTTGTAGTTTGGAAATAATTTTACCTGGTTCGATGTGGAATTCTGCAAAACAATTGAAACTAGCGATTATGATTTTTTCTCGATTTGGAAAATGAAAGTTCTTGACTGCTTTTGTACAGTGGTAAGAACGTAATGATTGAGGCTCGTAAGTACCTAAGTTTAAGTGGTCGTTATATAGATCTTGACTTGAAATTTGTGCTAACCCAGATCCACTAACCCATAGATTATTATTAAAGTCAAAACTCAAATTAGTTGGAGCATTCATAATTGGCTTGTTAAGAAATGGAATTAAGCCTTTTTTTAAGTCAAGATTATAGAGGTAACCGTTTGCACTTAAGCACCAAATATCCTTTCGGTCGTTTATAGTTAGGAACTTAAAACTATTGGGTTGAACTTTAGAATCGATGGTAAATGAACGACTGTTCAGAACCTTCTGACTAATATAGATTAAGCGATTATGAGAAGCTAACCAAAGATTATTTTGTTTATCAATAAGTATGTTATTAATTGGAACACTATTAAGAAAATCGTAATTAGAATTGATCTGAAGCAAAGAGTCTACAATGAAATTTCCATTATTCGTTTTTAACCAGATAAGATTTGGAGCCAATTTTTTTATACCCTCAATAAATAAGTTTTTATCTTTAGGTTTAGGAAGAAGTTCCATGTTATCTTTGTAAAACCCCTTTTTATTAAGTCTCCAAAATTGTCTATTAATTAAAAAAAATGCCTCGTTTTTTGAAATGGATTCTACATCTACATGTCGTTTGTAAGTGGCTTCTTGTTTAGAAATGTTTCGTAAATCTTCGAATTTACAACCGAAACTATCATCAGTATCAATAACAACGGTCTCATTAATAAATATCAATTTTTGGTTTGACAATAATTGATATTTCGCTCTTACCTTTTTGCGTAAAGAATCTTCAAGGACAAGTTCAGTGATAATATGGCCGTAAGGTAGGTAATAGTTGCCCGTTGTTTTGTCGGATACCTTTATTGGCTTCCCTTCTTCTGGTAAATAAAAAATATTGCGATTGTTCAATTCAATATAATGCCCAATAGAAGTAAGTATATGGTTTATTTGTTCTTTTTCTTTAGGTATAACCTCATCGTGTAAAATATGCACTTCTCCCTCTTTAATATAGCAAATCCCATTAAAGGTATCTAACCACAATCTCCCCAATTTATCTTCAGAAATTCCCCAAACTTCATTACTCGGCAGGCCATCTTTTATAGTAAAAACCTTAAACGTATTCCCATCAAAGCGAATAATGCCACGATCTGTTCCAATCCATATATAGCCCTGCTGATCTTGAATTGTGACATAAATCGTTCCTCCAGGCAAGCCATCCTCAGCGGTAAATTGACGCATCACAGGCTGCTGTCCTTGCATTACATTGGTAAAGCAAAAATGCAGTATTGTTAATAGAAGGATATGATAACTTATTCTCATTTATTGTTGGTCCTAATCGAAAAAGTAACTATTTTTCCAAAAGTAAAAAAATCATGTTGATAGGTGATGCTAAAAAGTGAATAGGTGATAAGAAAAAATTAATTTATGAAGACTATCGAAGAACATTGGCAGGAATTCAGTACTGATTTTAAGATTAGTGAGGCTCAAGGAATTAAGCTCTTTGCCGAAATTCAATCAAAGTATAAACATAAGTCACGAGCTTACCACAACCTCCTACACATCAAAACGATGCTTGATTTGGCTGATAAGTATTTGCCTCAGTTAGAAGAACCAAGATTACTGCGTTGCTCAATCTGGTATCATGATCTGATTTATAACGCATTTAGAAAAGACAACGAATTAAAGAGTGCGGATCGAGCAAAAGGAATTTTGCAAAGTCTGAATGTTTCTTCCGAAGATATAAACAAATGCCATCATCAAATCATGTTAACTAAAGCTCATCGAACGGAAAGCTCGGATGGAATTGATGAAAAGATGTTGATTGATTTTGATTTGGAAATACTTTCGCGTAATTGGGAAGAATATGAATTGTATACCCAACAAATAAGGAAAGAATATTGGATGTATCCTGGACCAATCTATAGGAAGGGGAGGAGAGTGGCAATGGAACATTTTTTGGAGCGGGAGTTTATTTATCAAACGGAATTGTTTAGGAAGAAGAATGAAGAAAAAGCTCGTATGAATATCAAAAAAGAAATTTCATTGTTAGGAGCTTAGACGAAGATGATAAGATCAATCTTACCATAATAGCGGAAGGTAAAGGAATCGAACCCTCATCCGTAGTAGATGGCACGGTTTTCAAGACCGCTTATGCACCATTGCATGCTACCTTCCAAAGTCAAATAAATGCAGACTATTTAAAATTAGGTTAATTGTTTGCGGAAAGCAGTGGAATCGAACCACATACCTAATTAAGTACAAGCTGCTTAGCAGGCAGTTGTCAAACCATTTGACATTACTTTCCTTGTGGCTTATCGTTTGGTAAATACAAAAAGCCCTTACAAATTAATGCAAGGGCTTTAAATAAAATATATCTTAAATATCTTATAACATTACCCTTGTGCGCATAGAACTATACGAACTGGAAGAATAAGATAATAGGGTATATGCTTTTTTCATTATGAGATAAAAATATATGATTTGTTTGCTGCGATTATAAGTTGAAACTCTCTTCTTCTTTGGAAAGTTCCTTCTTAATATGTTTTTATTATTACGAAAGCGTATTAGGTGTCTTTCCTCAAGACCTCTGCCAAAGACCGCCGTGATATCTTTGCCTTCAACCAACTGATCACATCCAAATAACTAATTGACAGTTGCTGCAATGGGTCTTCTTTCAATTGTTCCAACTCAGCT
>CAZDTI010000479.1:0-6529 GCA_964508085.1 uncultured Saprospiraceae bacterium
ATCGACGGACATTCTATTGGACTCGTTTGAGCAGAACATACAATCGTTGGTGGCGCGGTGTCTTCATCAATTGTAAATGCATAATCACATATTTGAGACTCTTCTGTTAAAGGGTCTAACAATTGATTTCCGTCTAAGTCATCAAAAACAGTAATGGTACGAGTAATAGTCTGGCCTCCCATTGCACAAAAGTCATAGCTCGATATATCGTCGCTGCATAACACAACGATATCTCCACAAGGGTCATCACCTATTACCATGTTGTAAGGAGGCGCTTCGACCGATGCTTCATCTGTTGGGCATGGAGGGATACTTGCCGTATTTAAACAATTAAAAGTTCCTAAATCTGTATTTGCTGGGCAATCCGCTTCAAATTCACAACAAGAAGTCATATATAAATCTTGAGCGGACACAGGCCCCATACCGGGGCGGCAAATGGTAATATCCATTGCTGTAGCTCCTGGTGGACATGGGACACATATTTCTGCGTCAGATGATCCCGTTTGAATAAAGGTACAGCCTCCCATACCATCACTCCCATAGAGGCAAAGGTTAGTTCCTGCTACACCGCAACCTTGCGAAGGTTTGAAACAAAATTGAATTGGGCAACTAGGATCAGCAGGAGGAAGGTTAATAAATCTAATGGTTCCGCAACCACTATCACTTGGATTAACGCAGAAGGAACTTGGAACTCCCCCTGATACATCAATTTCGCCTACGGCAGCTGTAGGGCACCCAGAAGGTGTAGCTACATTGTTAGGACAAGATTGAGCATACAAAAATTGTCCTCCCAGTAATAAGGAGATCCAAAGAAATAAGAGACTTACATATTGAAATGCTGCTTTATCTCCGAGGTTTGCCCAACGCTTGTGCGTGTTAAAATATGTCTTCATAATTAAAAGTATTTGGTTTGAAAATTGTTAACAAATTCGACTTTTCAGTTCAGACCTAGCCATCCAATATTAATGGCTTTAATGATTTTTTATAACGTAATGGGCACAACCACCTAGTGCTAAATATTACATTAAATATTTAGCGTATGGTTATAACTCTATTATTGGCTTCAGAAATCGCATTAAAATCTACTTAGAGAATTAAGATTTACTCCAAGACAAATTTAATTAAGCGAAAGAACTGAGCCTTCATTTAAGGTATATAAGTAACAGCAGAATTTGGGAACAGTAAAAGAGAAGAACTAGGTAATGAATAAGAAAAATAAAGTAGCTTGTATTTTGTTTGCAATTAGTTTAGCAAATAAATGTTTTAGTGAATTTCAGGTTATAATTATTGTCGTTTTAGTTTGAGTTATTATTTTAGAGCAACCTGCGTATAAAGGAAAAGTTATTCGGAATATCGATAAACTAATTAACTATTTTAATAACCAATTCTTTTAGGAAACGTATCGGTTATTGCAAAGCTAACATATTTACATCGAAATAAAAATTTAGATTAGTTTTGTTTTCCTTTTATGATCAAAACTGATAGCTCGTTTAACGATAAAAAATATTATATTAAAATTACTTGTATCAAGTATTTAAAATCGGATTACAAATAGAATTTCTGTTTTAATACCATTCTAAAATATTAGCGCAAGTAACAATTTATCGGTGCCCCCCCCCCTTCTAAAACAAGCCTATTCTTATTATCTTAGTAAAGTAATGCTTAACTTCACAACTTAATTAAGTCATCCACTTCGAAACTAACTGAATAGCAGGTACTTACCTCAACCAACTCGTTAAATTTGAAAACGAAAATGCTAGCCTGTGTCAGTTAGTTTCTTTTACTTCCTCTCCTTTTTTCGTTTGACTAAAATCAGTCAATTTCATTTTTCTCCAATTCTCCATGCAGCGAATTATATGGCTTAGTGCCTCATTGATGTAACGAAGTGAAAGAGTCCAATTGTTAAGACTCTATGAAACCTTTGAATTACAATTCAAAGGACTCTTTAATAAAACTTACTAACGCTAAACCAAATCGTAATGAGAATTAAACCCACCAAAAACAACCTCTTCGCATTTTTCGTAACATTATTGTTTTCTTTATCTATAAATGCTCAAACATTCCAAATTGAAGGCCCTAGTCAACTATGTGCTGGCGAATGTGGCGAATATACCCTACTCATCAACGGTACACCTGGAGGCCTAGGAGAATACAACTGGTTTGATGGCACTGGCAATAGCTTTTTCACTGAATTTTCCACTCAGCAATTTTGTTTTGATGTTGTTGGCTCTTACGCCATATTCGTTGAAGGAATCGTTGATTCTTTTGAATTTAGTGTATCCTATTCTATTGTTGTAGGAGATGGCTTTTTGCCGGATATCATTTCAACTACTGCCAGTAATTGTCCAGATAATAACTCATCGGGTAGTTGCGAAAAAGTATGTGCTAATTCCACGGCAACTTATACGATTCCTTTCTCTGGAGGTATTAACTTAGAGTGGGATGTACAAGGAGCGGACAGTTATGACGTCGACGGAGATGTAGTAACCGTTACCTGGGGTAACCCCGGAGATGGACTGATTACAGCCACCAGTGTCACTGTCATTTCTAACCCAGACACCCTTCAACTATACTGTGGCGCAAGCCCCTCCTATTCACCAAATATTCCCAGTGGTACAGCCTGGGCTATTCCAGCTGGTGGAACTCCTCCATATAGCTATCAATGGAGCAATGGAACAACGACAGCCAATCTTTTCAATCTTGATTTCGGAGATTATTGCGTTACTGTAGTTGATGCAAATGGAAATATCGCCACTTGTTGTGCTTTTGTCGGCGAACAAAGTTGTACTCCCGCTGGAACAGATCCTCTTGTCATAATCGCAGATTCAGAACCGGCTTCTAGCTGTGACGAATGCGATGGTAGTATTTTCTCGACCGCCACCGGTGGACAGGCTCCATATACTTATACTTGGAGCAATGGCTTCTCCTCTTCTGTTTTCCAGGACGCTTGCCCAGGGTATTATGAAGTTACGATTACAGATGCAGTGGGTTGCATTGCTATTGCGGGTGCCTATGTTGATTGTCCGGGTGGTAATACGACTACAACATGTTTCAGTTATACAGAATTATGCATCGACATTATTGAAGACCCTGAAGCAATAATTAGTTCTACCCCTCCAATAGATCCCAGCACTAATATGATCGAAATTTGCCAAGGCCAAACCATCTTTTTTGGTAACGAAAGTACCAATGCAGAATCATATGAATGGTCTTCTGGAACTGGTCTAATGGCTGACACAGAAGAGGCTTCTTTTACTTATCCAGACGGTGGTTTATATGAAGTGATGCTGATTGCAAAAAACGAATGTTTCTGTAGCGATACTACTACCGTTTTGGTCAATGTAGAATTTTCTGAAGGACCCCAAATAGATTGTGTTGGGACGATTTGTGAAAACGAAACTATTACCTATACTGCTAATGCAAATGGCTGTAATGTATATAACTGGACAATCAGTTCCAATGGTACTATTGAAGCCGGAGGTAGTACCTCTGATGACTTCATAACAATAAACTGGGGATCTGGGCCAGAAGGAACAATCGAATTGAGTGTTACCAATTGTAATACTGTTTTTTGTCAAAGTCCAACTATAGAAATCGTACCCATTATTTCTGATAACGCAGAAATAGAAGGTCCAGAAAAAGTATGTAGAGGTGATGTTGCAGTCTATTCTATTACCAAATGGAATGGAACTTCTTACAATTGGACTGTTTCTAATTTTGGAACGATAAAATCAGGTCAGAACACCAATGAAATAGTCGTAAAATGGGATGTTAATTTCATTCCATCTGCTCAACAATTGGTATCCGTTGATTATGAAAATTGTTATCTCGAATGCTCTGGATCTGATCAGCAAACTGTAGATATTCTTCCCGAGTTTTATATCTCAGGAGGTGTTGAAGCTTGTCAAAACAGCATGAGTTCCTACCAAGTAAGAAACGCAGTAACCAATGCCTTTACCATGGCCTCCTTTGAGTTGACTGCTGCTGATGGATCTATTGTATGGAGCTCTGGAGGTGTTACCTCCAATGCTAATGTTACTTGGCCTTCTACAATTGGAATTTATACCTTGACTGCAACCGCAGCTGTTCCTTCTGACTATTGCTTTGACGAAGCAACACTAGAAGTAAAAGTGATTGAAGCACCTGCTGCACCAACAGGCGTTGATGGTCCTTCGTTGGTTTGTCCAGGTGAAGTTTTCAACTATACAGTGATTACGCCAAACCCGAATAATGCTTTTGAATGGGAGATCAATGATGGTGGAACTATTTCTTTAGCAAGCGGACCTAGTATCAATGTAACTTGGGGCAATACCCCTCCATATGAAGTATCCGTTGTTGAAATTAGTACTACAGGATTAGCTTGTTATTCTGATCCAACTAGCTTTAGTTCTTCGCCAATTGTAGACCTAACTATTACTGGAGATCCAGATGTATGTGTGGAGGAAACGATTGTGTATTCTGCTACTTTTTATGAAGAGGTTGATTATGTTTGGAGTATTAGTCCAGCAGATGCAGGAACTGTAGTGAGCGGTCAAAACTCTGAAGTTGTAGAAGTTTTATGGCATAGCGATTTAGTGGCTACTTTACAAGTAGATATGTGTGGTTTGTCTGAGCAATTCCCTGTAAATGTCTACCCACTTCCAGAACCGGTCGTCAACCACCCTGTTGGCTTATGTGCAGGTTCTGTAGAAACACTTAACACTATTCTTCCGTACGTTAGTTATAGCTGGTTAGATGAAGATGGCAATGAGGTTTCCAATCTTGCTACACCTGATTTACCAGCTGGATATTACGAAATCGTCGTTGTAGATGCAAATGCTTGCCAAGGTAATGGCACCTTCTTTATAGAAGAATATCCACTTCCTGAGATCCGGATTTCTACGCCGGAGGCTACTGCTTTTTGTACAGGTGACCCCACTCCTACTTTGTATGCCCTGAACACTAATGATGGCTACACGTATCAATGGTTATTAGATGGTTCTCCTATCGGAGGTAACGATGTTTCTATCAATGCAGCTACTTTTGGAAATTACAACTTGCAAGTGACGGATATAAATGGTTGTGTGAATATTTCAAACACAATTCCTGTAGTTGACTATTGCGGCCCTCCACCAAATGGGACTTGTACAGGCGGAACTTGTAACGCACCAAATCCATGTGACCCGGGTACAGTAATTTTCAGCATTTCTTCTACCAATCAATGTCCCGTTAGTCAATACACTAACAATACTATTGGTTTAATTCCTGGTACTACTTCTTGGAACTTTGGAGACTACGGAAGCGGCGCTGACAATTTTTCTACAGATGAAAATCCAACACACGATTTTTCAGTTGCAGGCTTCTTCACCGTAATCATGTATGTCGATAATAACACCGGAACAAATTGTTTTTATGCAGCCGTGGACACTGTTCCAATAGTCGCTAATTTTGATGCGGTAACAGCTTGTGCAGGAAGTCCAACTGACTTTATTGAACTAACCACATTCTTGCCACCTCCTTTCGCAATGGTTACTGGTTATGAATGGAATTTTGGAGATCCAGCCAGCGGAGCAAACAATACATCTACAGACCAAAATCCAACGCATATTTTTGCTACACCAGGAGTCTACAACGTCTCTTTAACCTCCACGAATCAGGATGGATGTACCTCTACCAGAGTAAAAGAAATTACCGTTTACGAAGCACCAGCGGTTAGTTTCCCTACACCAGGTTTCAACTGTGAAGGAACACCATTGGAATTCAATGCCAACGTACCTGCGAACGTAGTAGAAGTGTTATGGAACTTTGGTGATCCAGCAAGTGGTGCTGCTAATGAAGCCACTTTGGAAAATACTTTCCATGCTTTTGACAGTCCTGGAAACTATACTGTGACCATTACGGCTACTAATATTTATGGCTGCTCTGCTTCTTACAATAGTGTCATTACCATTGATCCTAATCCTCTAAACGGAACGATTGATTACAGTTCACCAATCTGTGAAGGAGTCACGATGACACTTACTGCTCCTCCAGGAGGTGCTAGTTGGATTTGGAGTTCTGGTGAAACCACAGAAAGCATTCAAAAATCAGAAGCAGGTATTTATGGAGTGACAATGACAGATGCTATGGGTTGTATTTATATTCCTAGTTCGGCGACCTTAGATGTTATTCCAGCACCAGATGCCAATATCTTTGCAACAGAATTCAATGAATTTGGGCAACCAACAGAAAACTTCTACTTTGACTATTCTACCTGTGAAGGTGAGGGCGTGACGCTTTCTGTCGCTGGTCAAGGGAATTATACCTACCAATGGTCTGTTGGTTCCGCGGCCACTCAACTTATTTACGACGATTCGCATTTAGGGTTCCTAACTGTTGGAGACCACGACTTTATTGTAACCGTAACAGATGTCAGCACAGGATGTACCAGCGAAGTTGGACCTTATACTGTGACTATAAATCCGTTACCAACCAATGTCCAAATTACAGCCAATCCAATTCCAGTTTGTGCACCTCAAATGACGACTTTTTCTGTGGTCAATCCACAAGT
>CAZDTI010000480.1:0-6495 GCA_964508085.1 uncultured Saprospiraceae bacterium
AATGGTTAGATATAATAGTTGAAGCAAAGAATGAAAGGAGTAAAGTAGACAATAATTGGGAAAATTATCAAGAGCCGGAATGGTTTCATGATATTATTAAGAACAGAGACTACACTAGCTATTTGATGAAGTTTTTCCCTAGGGAATAAATACTGTGTTTAATCGATAACCGTACAGTAGATTTTAGAAAAGATTATCCATGAAAGACTACTATTCGTTTTTAGGACTTGAAAGCAATGCTACAAAAGCAGAGATCAAAAAGAACTATCGGCTGTTGGCTACGAAATTTCATCCAGATAAAAGTAGCGATCCTGATTCGGTTGAAAAGTTTATAGCCATAACTGAAGCCTACGACATACTCAGCAACAAGAAGACTAGAGTCCAATACGATTTACTTAGATGGGAGAAACAAAAACGGAAGAATGAGTCTTCAGAATATTTCAGTGCAGCACCTCCTCCAGAGAGTACACGGACTCGACGAAATAAGGCTCAACAAAAAAGAAGTATAAAATATCACCAAGCTAAAAATGAAGCAAAAAAATTATTACTAGTAGTGATTGAAAGTTATCATATCATTAGCCGATATTTCATACACCTACTTGGTTTAGCTTTATTGACAGTCATTTTAATTTCAGCAATGGGTCACCTATCTGTTACATTTGAAAAAAACAACATTAGAGGACTATTTGTTGGAGGGTTAATCATAGTCATTATTTATAGTATATCTTGGATTTTGAAAAATGCTATATTGAGTTTAAAAATGGATTTCGAGGCATTCGCCATTTTCTATAAAGCATCAAAGGAAAATGCAATTCCTTTTTCTCTTTTGACCTTTGTGTTTGGATTGCTTCTTTATATAATTTTATTGAAAGTGTTCTTCTAAAGGACAAAGTAGCGTTTAGGAATTCCTAATTTTCCAAAACCAATCCCACCGCCCCCGCAGGCTGAATAACTTTTCCCGTCCTATCAACATCCTTACCTTCTTTTCCAGTTAACTTCAAAATATCATAAGCCGCCTTTGTAGTCAATTCCGGCTTCAAACTTTTCATAATCCCCAACAAACCTGCTACATAGGGTGTCGCCATAGAAGTTCCATTAAAAGCGGTGTATTGATTGCCTGGAATCGTAGAGTAAATATTGACTCCCGGAGCAGCGATTCCTCTTTCGATATTATTGATGTAATTTGAGAAAGAAGCTTTCCCTAACAAAGTATCTACAGCCGTAACCGTGATCACCCCCTTCGCATTTGCAGGAGCAATAAACTTCGCATCCCCATTGTTATTTCCAGCAGCAACCACCACGATTGCTCCTTTCTTATTTGCATAAGCAACCGCTTCAGAATAGGCCTTCTGCTTTGGATCTCTGGATACGCCACCTAGAGACATAGAGATCACATCTGCGCCGTTGTCAGCAGCTTCGAGGATTCCATTGATGATCATTTTTTGGGAACCTCCGCCATAATCACTTAACACTTTAATACTGCTTACTTTTACAAAAGATTTGTTCATAGCTAAGGAGGCTACTCCAATGCCATTGTTAGATACTGCCGCAGCAATACCCGCGCAATGTGTTCCATGACCAACTTTGTCTTTGTCGTATTTTGATTTCAGTGTTTCGTAGTTTCCAGCAAGATCTTCATGCTTCCCATCTACTCCAGTATCAAGAATAAAAATGTGTGCTTTTTTCTTTGCTTTCACCTTCTTTGAACGAAGCAGATGATAAAAATCAGCAACTCCAGTTTCTTCGAAGCTCCATTGCTTGGAAAGTTCAGGATCGTCTATTTTATAATCTCTAGGGCTTCTTCGACTTGGTTCGGATTTGAGGGGACTGACCTTTATTGTTTCATTTTCTTCCACGTAATCAACAACCGTATTTAAACTTTGCAATACGCTAACAATTTCTGCACGCTTGCTTTCAAACTCAGTTGGAATATTAACAGTATAGTAATCATCCAGCTCTGTTGCAGCTTCATCTTGCATGGAGAAGGCTGATTCTATTGTTAAGTTATACTGCTCAATCACGCCTGTCAAAAGGTCTAGGGTTTTACCCTCCGCTATTTCCAACAACAATTCTCCATTCTGATCCAAGCCTTTAGATGCATTTTTATCAATAACTGGACTTGCTGGGATTTCCGAAAGGGGAGGAGTGGCAAAGGTTTGAACCAATTGCTCCTTAAAATACATTTGATAAGCCACAGCAGAACCAAGAACCATCAGTATGAATGCAGTTCTATTGTTTTTTAACATGGAAAAACCAGCAGCTAATCCACTAATAATTAGTAGATCTCTAAACAAGATACTAAGCTTGTAACTCATTGTTACTTCTGCTGTGAGCACAGAAAACATATAGGAAGAGAGCGCTACAAAGAAGACTACTTGTAGTACTGTACTCAATTTTGAGGCATGCTTGACGAAAAACCAACCTATAAGACCAACTAAGGTGAAGAGGAAGGAGTAGTGATATATTTCTGCCATGATTTTTTATTGAGGGTTAGGATTAAGGATTGAAAATTAAGGATTAAGGATTTCCAAACGTGGGAACCGTACCTTTTCCGATTAAAAACACTTAGAGATTACCTGGGGTTCAAATATTAGCATGGTGGTCTTTTGTGCTCTTTGGACGACTCTTGAGTAATTCGTTCCGAAACTTACCCTTCAGAGGCTCTGTCGTCCAAACGACCCCTCCTTATATTCTTATGCGCTGTTTCTGAACAAAACCACTGTGTTTTCATTGGTATAACGTAGCAAAAGTACCCTTTTAATGTAGGAATAACCGAGAATCGGGACTTATGGTGGATTTTAATCGACAGAACTTAGAAAAAGAGACTTCAAACATTAATATATCCGTAACTAAAAAAGCCTCCATTAAAAGCATAATTTTTATATTTTTGCAGCCTGTTGAAAAACAGCTTAGTTTATAAAACCATTACCAAAGTAAATATTCAAAATGAGTAAAGAAATAGAACACGTACATTGCCTGATCATTGGCTCTGGTCCTGCTGGTTATACAGCAGCTATTTATGCCGCACGCGCAGGAATGACTCCTGTGGTTTACACGGGCCCTGAGCCAGGTGGACAGCTGATGATTACAACTGATGTAGAGAACTATCCAGGATATCCAGATGGCATTATGGGACCTGCTATGATGGATGAATTCCGTAAGCAAGCAGAGCGTTTTGGTACAATAGTAAAGTACGAAATGATCTCAAAGGTTGACTTTTCTGGCCCAATTCACAAAGTGTGGACAGAATCTGGAGAAGAAGTACATGCCGATTCAGTGATTATCTCTACCGGAGCTTCTGCTAAATGGTTGGGCTTGGAATCTGAGCAGAAATTGACCAACAAAGGAGTTTCTGCCTGTGCAGTTTGTGATGGCTTTTTCTTTAAAGGAATGGATGTAGCAGTTGTAGGTGCTGGTGATACGGCAGCAGAAGAGGCCTCTTATCTTGCAAAGCTTTGTCCTACCGTTCACATGTTTGTTCGTCGTGATGAAATGCGTGCTTCTAAAGTGATGCAAGACAGAGTGAAAAACACCGAAAATATCATCATTCACTGGAATACAGAGACTGATGAAATCTTAGGAGAGGAAGAAGTGGAAGGTGTAAGAGTGTTTAACAATAAAACTGGAGAAAAGACAGAAATTCCATTGAAGGGATTCTTTGTAGCCATTGGTCACAAGCCAAATACGGGAATTTTCACGGACTGGATCGATCATGATGAAACGGGTTATTTGATTCCTGTAGCAGGTACTGCACACAGTAACATTCCCGGAGTATTTCTAAGTGGAGATGCAGCGGATAAAGTATATCGCCAGGCAGTAACAGCAGCGGGTACCGGTTGTATGGCTGCATTGGATGCAGAACGTTATTTGACAGAAAAAGGGATTGTATAATTTATTTTATAACAATACTTTTGTCAATTCAATCATAAGAAAAGCAGTAACTAACGGAAGCGTTGGTTGTTGCTTTTTTCTATTTTAGTTTGTCAGAAATTTATAAACATATTACAAATGAATATTCAAAAAAACTGCGTAGTTTCTATTGACTACACGTTAACTGATAATGAAGGATCTGTGATTGATACTTCTTTAGAAAGAGAGCCCTTAATGTACCTGCACGGATCTGGTGGCTTGCTTCCAGGGATGGAAAAAGCATTGGAAGGAAGAATGGAAGGAGAAAAAATCAAGACTACTCTTTTACCAGAGGAAGCTTACGGCCAAAGAGATGAGGCCTTGTTGCACCGAGTTCCAGCTACAGACTTAGCACATATTGAAGACTTAAAGGAAGGATCTCAAATTCAGGCGCAAAGTGAGACTGGCAATCAAATTTTCACTGTCATTCTAATAAAGGATGGAGAAATCACCTTGGACGGAAACCATCCACTAGCGGGCATTACATTGAATTTTGAAATTGATGTAAAGTCTGTTCGCGCAGCTTCTCCCGAAGAGCTGGAGCATGGACATGCGCATGGGGTAGGTGGCCATAACCATTGATTCCTCGTTCCTCGGTTCTCTACGGTCACTTGGAATGACAGTGGTTCATTTTTAATGTGGCTAATGAATCTAAATACACATGTTTGATAATCAAGCATGTGTATTTTTTATATAAATAGCTATGTATTTATAATCTTTGAGGCCTTATCATTCGAAGCTTCTTGCTCAGAATAATTGTCATTCCGAGCGATTGAGGCACGAACGAGTCGAGGAATGTCCTAACTTTTTACGTTATTGTGAGCAATGGAAGTGAATAAAGAAATAAATGACTTCATTGAAGAAAACATTAATGAGCGAATAGATAAGGTCGTATTGAAAATACGGAATCAATTCGACATTGATCCTCAGTTTATCATCAATCAAATCAATGGAAGGAAGAAGATATTCGGAAAGATTCCCTCTTGGTCAAAAGTGGAGGGTTTGGTTTTTCCCAACCTCGTTTCCTTGGAACAATGCTCTTCCGAATGGACCGGAAAGTATAAAGCCTCTTTAATTAAAGGAGATCGGCTCCTAGACTTAACGGGAGGCTTCGGTGTAGATTCTTATTTCTTTTCTAATAGTTTCAAGCGAGTTGATTATATAGAAAGGAATGAAGACTTGGTTAGCTGTGTTGCTAATAATTTTAAACAGTTAAAAGCAGATCACATTATTACTCATGTTGGAGATGGTGTAAAATTTTTAGAAGAACTTGAAGGTCAGGCCGATTGGATTTATCTTGATCCGGCAAGACGTGGCGAACAAAATAAAAAGGTATTTTTATTTGAAGACATTGAACCAGATATTACGAAGATAAAAAGTCTTTTGTTTGAAAAATCGACTGATGTGTTGGTGAAACTGTCTCCTATGCTTGACTTGACTCAGGCGATGAAAAAGATGGCGGAGATTAAAAAGATTTTTATCGTTTCTGTAAAAAATGAATGTAAGGAATTAATAATCCATTTGAACCGTGATAATAAATCGTCAGACATCCCAATAGTTTGTGTTGATATAAAAGCGGAAGACGAGATCGAAGAATTTAGTTCCAGTTCTGAGAAGCGAAAAAGTGAAAACGTAAAACTATTGTTTAGTGATCCTTTGAACTTTGTTTATGAACCGAACAAATCCATAATGAAAGGCGGGGTTCAAAACGATTTGGCTTCGCAATTGAATATTTTTAAAATAGCTGCTCACAGTAATTTTTTCACTTCATCCGAAGAAATGACTTCCTTCCCAGGGAGAGTGTTTAAGAAAATCGATATTATTTCCATGAAAAAGAAGTTGATTAGTAAGTTCCTAGAGGATGGGAAGGCTAATATTATTGCTAGAAATTTTCCGATGAAGGCTTCTCAGATTTATGAGAAATTTAAGATAAAACCGGGAGGGAAATATTACTTTTTGGCAACGAAGCTGAATGATGGGAAAAATGTAATCATTGTTTGTGAGCGAATTAAATGAGGAGAATTTATAGTTAAAAGTTAAACAACATGAGCTTCAGTTTTCAAATAAAATCGGATCAGAGAATCAGCTATAAAAAGCTATGGACTGAGCTTGGAATAGAAAACATGGAATACTCTACGGCCTCAATTGATTCTGAGGAAGAGATTAATAAGACCACCTTGTTCGTTGCTCATAAATCTGTACGAGGAGTTTTTATGGAATACAAAGATTCTGTATATTCCATTAAAATCAGAATCGTCTCTAGTGAAGATGATATACATAAAGCTGTTCAAACGACTTTATGTATTGCCAGGATAACAGGATCCTAAATTTTTGCAGAAGGGGTAAACAGGGGACTTACGACTAAAGAAGTTTATGACAATTATGATCCAACCTGGGTTGGCAACATTAAACATTTTGGTGTAGGTCAAATTAAAGATGAGTTAGAAAAACGAAGTGGGACTTTTGCAATGTGGTTGTGTTATATGAACTATTTCATTGGTCCTAAAGTCCATAAAAAGTTAGATGGAACGAGTATAGAAAATTATTACAATAGTTTAATTAACCATCTAAGAAATACTCAGTTTT
>CAZDTI010000481.1:0-6493 GCA_964508085.1 uncultured Saprospiraceae bacterium
TCTAAATTAGGGAAGTAAGTCACATCTTCAAACATATTGATCGAATGAGGCAAATATGATTGAACGGCATGAAAAACCGCTTCATATTCCATAGTAGGTTTGTTTTGCTGTATCGAACGCAGCTCGGCATTATTCAGTAATTCTGTGCTGAATTGTACCATAATATTCGTGTAAAAATTGGTAAGTTCTTTACTCACTGTTGGGTCTGTTGGCCAAAGAATTCTCGAAAAATAGACTTGAATATTTCTAAGAAAAACCGATTGATTGATTTTGTTATAATTTCGATAGGCAGCTAGTTTTTGATCAATAATTTTATACACAAGTGCTTTATAATCAAGCGTTTCCTTTTTCTTGGAGACTGATTTTGAAGGTTTTGAATTTAGGTTATTAAACAATAATTTTGCAGCAGCTTCGATATGGGTTTCCTCGATCTGAAATTCATTGTCTTTTCTAGCCAATTTATCCGATTCCTTAAGTACGGCTAAAACGGAAAGGTCAATACTTTTTTTAAAGTGGGTCATCACCTCCTCATTCAAGGAAGCTAATGTTTGCGATTCTAAAAGAAAAGATTGCTGAACGGATAGAATGGCCCTTAAGGCGTATGCTACAGTACTATATTGTCGGTAGTCTCTTGCAGCAACAAACACTTTATGATCATCTGGAAAGGAGAGATGAATTCCAAGTTCATCCTCATAATAACTAAAATATTTTTGTTCTACTTCTTTGAATATAGCCAATTGATCTACCACCCCCGAACGGCTATTTACTGTTTTCGTATAATCCAGCCAAAGTGTTTTAACATATTTCTTTTGAAATGCGATTCGTTTATCTCTTGCTTCAAAACTAAGTGGGGTTCCATACAAAAAATCTTCAAGGCGGGAAGCGGTGGCATGGCACTTTGGATCTTTATCACTTTCCAGCTGTCCAATTTGACCAATGACAGATTGAAAATCTGAAACTTCTTGGCTATGTACATGGTGCGGTTGGAATAGACCAAGAAAGAAAAGTAAGAAGAAATATTTCATAATAAGCGGTCTTTAAATTTATTATCTGACATTGGAACTCATAGCACATTCAAAGGTACGGTGTAGAAGCTGTATATAGTATATTCACCAAGGGTTTTCTTATCGGAAAGGAGCATGTTTTATCGATATGTCTGATAATTCAACTCTCTGAACGAAATTTAGATATTTTTAATTTCCATTGTCAAATAAAGATTAAACGTAAATGTAAATATTAAAACTGAAACATCTGTTTCCAGTATTTACCACCAGAAGGTCCCAGGTTGTTGTCATTTGATTAAAAAACGTATAAATCCAAACATAAAACTTCATAAAAATGGTGAGGAGAAGGAGTAGTGTGACATTTTATTATAATTTATCATGGGCTAGTATTGTTATTGTTATACATATAAATTATAAAAATGTATAACTGTATAAAAATATGATAGATATATGTAAAAAACTTAGTTGGAATAATGCTTTATTTCAACATTATGGTATTATATTTGCTTTTTACACTTTCAAGTGAAAGACATAATATCAAAGCAATATTGATATTATTAGACTGAAAACCAACATTTGAGATAAATTAAAGAATGTTTTTTGGCAGGTTTGCTATATTAATAATTCTTAAATTATATCATTTACAACTGTGTGTTCATTCGAATCTATTAGATAAAAGTCTTATTTAGATTTGTTGAATTTACTTTCTATAAAGTTGGTAAGGTCAAAGTATATTGAAATTTTGATTGCATTTAATTTAGTAATAATTCCATGAAAAAAGTGACCCACTTATTTTTGAATTCTGATTCTTACCATTCGTTTTCTCCATTTTCCCTACTATTCGGAATATTATTGGTGGTTTTACCCGCTTCTCTTTCCGCACAGGTGACTTTTACTGCCCTTGACGATTTGTCTGTTAATGCAAGCGTTCAAACAGGTTTAAGCGGAGGCACACCCACAGGAGGAGTCTACTCGGGCCCCGGCACAATAGATGATGGCAATGGCATGACTTATACTTTTAATCCTGCTGTTGCAGGAGTTGGTGTTCATTCACTCACCTATACAGTTGGAGGAAATTTCGCCACTGATGATGTCGAAGTATTAAACCTATTGCCTCCCAGCTTTAGCAAGTTTTTCGATATTAATACAATAGGTCCTGGAAGTGTTTCTACGTTAACTTTTACTATCAACAATAGTGCATCAGCAAATGGAGTGACGGATTTGAATTTCACCGATAATCTACCAGCAGGAATGACCATTGCTACGCCAGCAAATGTAACCAATTCTTGTGGATTAGGTACCGTGACTGCTCCAGATGGAGGAACGACTATTTCATTTACTGATGGTACTTTGGGAGCCTTTAGTATCTGCACAATTACTGTAGATGTGACTAGTAGTACTCCAGGTACACATACGAATACTACGGGTGATCTGAATTCTAGTTCAGGTAATAGCGGTACGGCTTCAGCGAATTTGACTGTGGCAACGAACCGCCCAGGTTTCTCCAAAAGTTTTAGCCCTGGTAGCGTCAACTTTGGAGAACGAAGTACTTTGACCTTTACCCTAGACAATACGGCGAATACATTCAATATGTTTAGTTTAGATTTTACTGACAATTTACCTACAGGTATGGTGGTCGCTTCTCCTCCAAATATTTCTATCGATTGTTCAGGAGGTACACTGACTGCTGAGCCAGGTAGTGGTGTAATTGCATATAACAATTTCTCTGCCTCAGCCTTAGCCGCAGGAGCCAGTTGTACGATTAGTGTTGATGTTGTTGGGACAGCTGCCGGTACGTTGAATAATGTAACAGGCGGATTAACTGGTCAAAATTCTGGGTTTAGCTTTGTAAACAGTGGAAAAGCCAGTGCAGCTCTAGAGGTAATGACTCCAACTGAAATCTTTCTTAAAAAATCTTTTAATCCAAATCCCGCTGCTCCAGGTGGTACGACAAATCTTGAATTTACCATTACTAATTTTAGTAGGGATTTTGAAGCAACCAATGTAACTTTTACTGATGATCTGACTACAGTATTAGCTGGACTTGCAGCTACCGGAACACCAATTAATGATGTTTGTGGGACTGGTTCAGTATTATCAGGGACCAATGTTCTTACGTTCACTGGTGGAACAATTCCGCCAGAAGGTTCTTGTACTTTCACTGTCCCTTTATCAGTTCCTGCTGGAGCTGGAGGCGGAATCTATACCAATACAACCAATGCTGTTACAGGAGATTTTGATGGCTCAACTATAACAGGAAATATGGCGAATGAAGATTTGACCATTGCTTTTGTGCCTACAATAACCAAGGAATTCCTTAATGATCCTATAGTTGCTGGAGGAGTAACAACTTTAGAATTTACGATCACAAATACAGATCCTACAAATCCTGCAACAGGTATCACTTTTAACGATAATGTAGCAGATTTTTTATCTGGTACTACTATTTCTTCTTTACCCTCGGCTGGTACTTGCGGAGCCAGTTCTAATTTTTTTAGTTCTCTAATCGGTGGTGATCTAACCTTCCAAATGACTGGAGGTGAAATTGCAGCTGCAGGCTCTTGTTCTTTTTCGATTGATTTAACGACTCCTACTAATGCACCTTCTGGCACATATAACAATACAACCAGTTTTCTATCTAGTATGATAGACGGAGACCTTGTTTTAAGTAATCCTGCATCTGATGATCTTGAGGTTCTTTCTTTACCAGATCTATCAAAATCATTTACGGACGATCCGGTAAATGAAGGTGATGTTGTAAATCTTGAGTTCGAAATTACTTATGATGATTTTGCTAGTGTAAATGCAACTGGTGTTTCATTCACAGATGATCTTAATGCTGTCATCCCAGGACTTGCAGCAGTTGGCTTACCTATTAATGATGTTTGTGGAGTAGGTTCTCAATTAAGTGGAACAACAAATCTTAGCTTTACTGGAGGCACCATGTCACCAGGAGATGTTTGTACTTTTTCAGTGCCCGTCCAAGTGCCCGCTGGTACTTTACCGGGAACTTATCTCAATACAACTAGTTCACTTAGTTCAACGGTAGGTGGACAGACTGGTACTAGTGATGCAGCTTCAGATGGCCTTCAAATAGGTGGACTGATTCTTACAAAGGAATTTATAGATGACCCAGCAATCCCTGGAGATCTAGTAACACTTAGATTTACAATTGATAATACTACAACAGTTGATGCAACCAATATTACATTTACAGATAATCTGGGTACAGTAATACCAGGTTTGGTAGGAGAAGCTCCTTTACCAACTACACCTTGTGGTGCGACAAGTATGATATTTGGCACTAACTTTTTGATTTTTACAAATGGAGAGGTATTAGCAGGTTCTTCTTGTTCTTTTGATGTCATGGTGAGGGTACCTGCTGGCGCAGCTTCAGGCACCTACAACAATATAACTTCTAATCTTACGGCAACAATGAATGGACAGTCGTTAGTTCTTCCAGTGGCTACGGATTTATTGGAAGTAAATGATAACTTGATTGCTTTAAGTAAAACTTTTACTGATGATCCGGTTCTTCCAGGTGGTACTGTCACTGTAGAATATACATTAACTAATCTCGATCCCATAAATGCGGTCAGCAATATTGCATTTACCGATGATTTTGATGCCTTGCTTACTGGTTTACAGGCGACAGGCTTGCCTATGGCTGCTTGTGGTGGTACGGTAAGTGGTACAGGTTTATTGAGTTTTTCTGGAGGAAGTTTGGCAGCGGGTGCTTCTTGCACCTTTAGTGTTACCCTTCAAACACCAATAACTGCTCCTTATGGTGGTTCCTTGCCTTGTCCTACAAGTGGATTAACAGGAGAGATTAGTGGTTTCCCCGTTGTTGGAAGTCCGGCTTCCGATAACCTAGACTTTCAATTATTACAATTTTCAAAATCTTTTGCTGGAGATGTAGTATCTGGAGGATCGACAACACTAACGTTTACAATCACTAATCCTGATCCGAATAATGCAGTAAATTTAATTAGATTTACTGATGACTTGGATGCTGTGCTTTCTGGCATGGTGGCGACGAATCTTCCATTAAATGATATCTGTGGACCAGGTTCTTCAGTAACAGGAACATCTACTATAGTTTTCAATGACGGTGCATTAGCTCCAGGCCAAAGTTGCACTTTTGATGTAATCGTTGAAACACCTTGTGAGAGTGTACCAGGTACTTACTTGAATACTACAAGCATGATAACATCTAATGCAGGTGCAGAGGGTGACCCAGCAACTGCTAATTTAACAGTTTTGGTTGCATCTCCTGCAAGCTTTACTGCTCCAGCAGATATCTGTTTAGGTGCTGGAGTTCAAGCAGCATTAAGTGGAGGAACGCCCACAGGTGGAGTATATAGTGGACTTGGAGTTACCGATAATGGAAATGGAATAGATTATGATTTCGACCCTATAGTAGCTGGAGTTGGGGTTCACACAATAACTTATGATTACACAGATGGAAATGGATGCATAAATTCTGCATCTGATGATGTAGAAGTTATCAATTCATCAATTGTAACTTTTACAGCACTCGCAGATCTATGTGTTGATGCGGCTGCTCAAATAGGTGAAGGAGGAGCAACACCAACTGGTGGTGTATATTCTGGACCTGGAGTTACTGATGATGGAAATGGAATGACCTATAGTTTTGATCCAGCGGCAGCAGGAGCAGGAGTTCATACAATATCATATTCAGTTGCTGATATGAATGGTTGTGTCGGAATGGCGTCTGACATGGTAGAAGTTTTTGCTTTACCTACAGTAACACTTATGTCTCCAGGGGATGTATGTATTACTTCAGGAGTAATGACCTTCTCTGGTGGTTCTCCAACGGGAGGAGTATACAGTGGATCTGGTGTGACTGATAATTCAAATGGATTGGATTATGATTTCGATCCAGTAGCAGCTGGATTGGGAATGCATACAATAACATATACTTATACAGATGGAAATAGTTGTACAGATTCAGCGACTGGAGCTATAAATGTAACTGCCCCAGTCCCTATCGCTTTGACCATACCACCTTCATTAGATACTCTGTGTGTTGATGCTGGACTTCAAGTTATAGCTAATGCAGGTTCTCCTGCAGGAGGTGTTTACAGTGGTCCTGGTGTCACTGATGATGGAAATGGAATGAGTTTTACTTATGATCCAGCAGCAGCTGGGCCTGGTTTACACCTTATTACATATACAGTCTCTGGGTTAGGTTGCTCAGGTATGTTTACTGATTTTATTCACGTATTCGATTTACCAATTGTAACATTCAGTATACCCGCTGAACAAGATTCATTCTGTGTAGATGCAGCAGCAGAGGTTATATCCGGTGGTGCTCCTCCAGGTGGAATTTATTCAGGACCAGGCGTCACTGATGATGGGAATGGAACAAGTTTTACATTTGATGCAGCTGCAGCAGGTGTTGGTTTCCATATTTTAACATATACATTCTCTGATGCTCAAGGATGTTCAAATAGCTTTGATGATTT
>CAZDTI010000482.1:0-6485 GCA_964508085.1 uncultured Saprospiraceae bacterium
TACAACGTAACCGAGTTGGTTTGAAAGATCCTTCTAAGCCAATTGGTTCCTTTATTTTCCTTGGTCCTACCGGGGTTGGTAAAACGGAATTAGCAAAAGCATTGGCTCGCTACATATTTGACTCAGAAGACACTTTGATCCGTTTGGATATGTCTGAATATATGGAGAAGTTCTCTGTCTCTCGCTTGATTGGAGCACCTCCAGGATACGTTGGATATGAGGAAGGAGGGCAATTGACGGAGAAAGTTCGCCGTAAGCCTTATTCTGTGATCTTATTGGATGAGATTGAAAAAGCGCATCCAGATGTTTACAACATCTTATTGCAGGTGTTGGACGATGGTCAATTGACAGATGGTTTGGGTAGAAAAGTAGACTTCAAGAATACCTTGATTATTATGACTTCTAATATTGGTGTACGCCAATTGAAAGACTTCGGAACCGGTGTTGGTTTTGCCACAGAGGCTCGAATGAAATCAGCGGATGACGATTCTAAGTCCATTATTCAGAATGCATTGAAGCGTACCTTCTCTCCTGAATTTTTGAATCGTATTGACGATGTAGTAGTGTTCAACAGTTTAGGCAAAGACGACATTTTCAAAATCATCGATATTACTTTGAGTGATTTACACAAACGTTTGGGTGGTATGGGCTATAGCCTCATATTGGCAGATGATGCGAAGGACTTTGTTGCAGAGAAAGGCTTTGATCCACAATTTGGAGCAAGACCATTGCACCGTGCGATTCAGAAATACATTGAAGATCCATTAGCAGAATTTATCCTGAATGAGAATCCAATCGAAGGAACTAAATTCCAAGCTACCTTAAATGAGGAAGGCAAAGGTTTAGTGATTTCTTTGGCGGAGAAATTGGGAGAGGATAAGGAAGCTAAGAAGAAATAAGTTAACATTTAACTTAAACGAAAACTTCCCACTAGGGTGGTTAATCCCGAGTCTCTTTTGAGATTCGGGATTTTTTTGTATCTACAGCGGAGCTGTAAACAAAAACACAATAAGAGCTATTCGCGATAAGGCATGATCCTTTTTACAGTCTCCTCTCCATCTAATCTAAAATCGAATACCTTTCATTTTTACAATCCAAAATCAAGATCTTATCCATAAACACCTCATTTCCAATCATTCCACCAAGGCCTGTCATACGTACAATTGCAGACTGCATGAATGAAGCACCTTCTACGTAGGTCACTTGTTTAAGCGGAATCGAAATAGAACCAAATTCCATTTCAGCATCAGCCTCTACCTGAAAGGCTCTAAGTTCTCTTTTCCATGATTTCACTTTGAAGGCCTCTTTTGGTTCCGCTCCTTCTTTTGCCAATTTCTTCCAAGTCTTTTTATTGGTAATAAATTCAAAACCACTGGTCCCAGTATCGTGCATCATATTTCCTTTTCGTCCTGCTACAACAGCAGGGAATAAAGTACGACGTCCTTTGACGATCAGCTTGTGAAATTGGATCTCCTCCCCCATCTCTGGAAGAGCATCTCCAAAATAACAACAACTGTTTTTAAAGTCTATAACCGTTATTTTTTTTTCTATGATGTCTGCTCCTAATGTTCCAATTCGAATTATGGAAGAATCGCCCCAATTTATCGGTGTCTTCCCGTAATCATAGAGCTTGAAGTTGTCAGCATGTATTTTCATTTCCCCTAGTTGAAATGTTTGATTGATAATCGTTGAGTTACTGTCTATGAAAGCAATTTCGGCTGGGTATTTTTCTCGGATCGACTCCATCATTCCTTTGTAAAGAAGAGTACTTGGCGAACCAGTATCAAACTGTAAATAAAAAGTATGTGGAATCCCTTCTAATTGCACTGGAAGTAATAAGCTGGCATATTCACTATACTTCCCTTTTGTCCATTTTATGGGAACATAATTGCTGGATTCTGTCAGTTCTAAATAGTTTGGATCTGGTGTAAATCGCTTTTTCACAAAAAGGTAAGTTCCAACAGAAAGGAGGATTAACAAGGCAAGGAAACTGATTACAATTATTTTTATAAGTCTCATCTTTTATGTGTTTTTGTTTAACACAAAGATGGCTCTCCAGAAGGTTAAAGAACAGGACAGACTAGCGACAATAAGGTGTCAATTATCTACAAAATCCGCAATTTTAGCGGAAGGACATGGTAATCAGAGCGGGAAAGAGACTGAGCTGTTTTCAATATAAAGAAAAGGTTTACACAGATTGCCAATAGGCCAACGAGCAATATCAATACGATATTTTCAGGAAAATAGTCTTGCAAAAATGGGCTTATAATCAAAAGTAAACAGGTACATAAGGTCCAGGCAATCTGAAAATTAATGATTCTTTTAATAATCTCTTCCACTTCAGGCCTATCCTTTTTCCTTCCCCATATTAAGAAAGGAATAAGAATATTTCCAAAAGGAATACCGATGAAACAAAGTGTCGATAAATTAATCAACTTAATTCTTAGGTTCTCTTCACTGTTTATTTTTTCTCCAGTAGAACTAGACAGTAATTCACTGGTCTCCAAAGAGAGTGCTTCAGCCATGACTTTCAATGTATGTCCCTTAGGAATACTTTTCCCAGACTCTACTCTTTGAATGGTTCTTATAGAAAGGTTGGTTAATTCTGCAAGTTCCGATTGCGTGTAGCCTGAAGCTTCTCTGACTTCTCGAATTTTAGTTTTCATATACTGTATTTAGATGGCTAATCAATTGATTAAAGCTAAAATAATATAAAAGTGCTATAACTTCATAGCCCAACAACAATAACCTTGGTAATTGAATTCCAATTTTGTTTAGTTGAAAATTCTATCGCTATAATTAGACCGACCAGAGTCGCATATCAAAACTTTTCAAAGGCAATTTTTCTTTTTCCAAGTAATTTCCCTTTCTTTATAGCAAGTTTACGAAAACTATTTACAATGTTTATGCGTTTAAAGCTTATAACACTCAAAATCAGAGTATTAGATAATATTTTAAAAAAATTCATCACCATTTTTTTCATTAAATTAAATTCATTTGGCTAAAAGACGAAATTCTTATCCCCGCAGAGAAGAAAAACCAAAATTCAGAATCAATCACCAAATCAGAGTACCTCAAATCCGCCTTGTCGGTGACAACTTTGAAGAAATAAGTGAGGCCTTAGGTCAAACCATTGAACCTGGCGTTTACTCCACCCGAAAAGCACAAGATATCGCTCGTGACGTTGATCTTGACCTTGTAGAAATCTCTCCAAAAGCAGATCCACCTGTTTGTAAAATCATTGATTACAAGAAATTCCTTTATATCAAGAAGAAAAAGGATAAAGAAATCAAATCAAAAGCTGTAAAAACGGTCATTAAAGAAATTCGTTTTGGCCCGAATACAGATGAACATGATTTTGATTTCAAATTACGTCACGCCATTAAGTTCTTGAATGAAGGCGCCAAAGTAAAGGCATATGTTCATTTCCGTGGAAGAACCATTGTTTTTAAAGACCGTGGAGAATTGCTTTTGCTGAAATTGTTGAAGGAAACCGAGGAAATTGGTGCTGCCGAAGCTTTGCCAAAGATGGAAGGAAGACGTATGATTGTAATCATAGCTCCGAAGAAAACATCAAAAAGCCCTTCTAAGAAGAAGCCAAAAGAGGAGAAGAAAGCGGATTGATTCCTCGGCTCGCTTTGCTCGCTCGGAATGACAATCCTGTTGGCGAAAAGTCCTTAATAAAGCCCTTCTTTTATTTAGGCTATAACTTAGAAATAGATAGGATAAGTGATCTTTATCCTCAAAATATTTGTCCTTTTGGGACGAAAACAATACCTTTGCAGCCTGCTCAAAAAAGCAGGCTATTTTTTTCACTTACGAGTAGCACGTAGCAGATCAAATTCTGTTCTTTTATGTGATACTTAAAAAAGCATATTTATGCCTAAGATGAAGACTCATTCCGGCGCTAAGAAGCGTTTCAAAGTGACCGGATCAGGTAAAATCAAGCGTCGTAGTGCGAAGACTTCGCATATGATGCGCAACAAGACGAAGAAGACCAAGCTTAAATTAAGCCATGCTTCTATCGTTAAACCGTGTGACGCAAAGAGAATCAAGCAATTGCTTTGCTTACGCTAATCAAACCATTTTTTTAACGAGGATACAGGATTAAAGCCATTCGAAAGAATCCCTGTATTGTACTAAAATCACAACTTATGCCTAGATCAGTAAATCATGTGGCTTCCAGAAAACGCCGCAAAAAGATTTTAAAACTCGCAAGAGGTTATTTCGGTGCCCGTTCAAAAGTTTATACAGTAGCGAAAAACGCTGTTGAAAAAGCACTTGGATACGCCTACAGAGATAGAAAAAATAAAAAACGTGCCTTCCGTAGATTATGGATCGCTCGTATCAACGCAGGTGCTCGGATGCACGGCACTACTTATTCTCGATTGATGCACGGACTTTCTAAAAGCGGTTCGGTATTGAACAGAAAAGTATTAGCCGATTTGGCAATGAATCACCCAGAAGCTTTCAAAGCTGTTGTTGATTCTGTGAAAAAGTAATTATTTATATACTGCTCACAAAAGGAAAAGGGAATGAAGACTTCGGTTTTTGTTCCCTTTTTTGTTGAGTTAACCACAATTACTCCATCTTAACCTTCGGACACTACTTTCTATCACATACTCCCCTCGCAAATAGGGCCTCTTAAGCTCTTGCAGCTCTAAATTCAAAGTGCATTGCGACAAAAAGTCAAATCCTCTCACAATCAATGAACTATTGGAGCTTTTTTTGCATAATTAGAGTAACAAAAAACATCACTTCTAACTGTCCCTCCAGATAAGATAAAATGAGCTAAAAAGGAGGCTCAAATTCATAATCAATTTCCATTCAATTACCAGAATACACGAACAAATTCCGAACTAAGTAGTTTTGAAGACGTGGTTGAAATTGAAAAGACTCTTGAAGCACACTTGTTAATAATTTTTTATATATTTGCATTAAGCGAAAAGCTAGAGAAACCGCGGGTTTTTCAGCAGTCTCCTAGTAAAATTTGCTTGAGCAAGTGCTTTATTTTTTTGAAAATAGAAAAGGGTTTCTCCCAACATATCCCCCTTTTCGCCCTGAAAGGCCAAAATAATTAACTTGCATAATTACATCCCATGTATATCAAACATTCAGTAGCCTATTTACTACTACTTCTCTGTGTTTCCATCAATAGCTCTGCTCAAGAAGTGATCAGAGGTCCCTACCTGCAGTTTAGTACCACTAACAGTATTCTTATAAAATGGCGAACAGATCTCCCAACGGACTCTAAAGTTTGGTATGGGGATTACTATGACAATATGAACAGTATTGTCACAGACAATGAGCTGACCACAGAGCACAGCATTGAAATTTCTGGCCTTAGTGCCAATACTCAATACTATTATGCCGTGGGCAACAGTCTCATTCAGCTTGCCGGAGAATCCGAAGATCACTATTTCAGAACCAATCCTGTCGCAAATAGCAATCAAGAAATAAACCTTTGGGTATTGGGTGATGCAGGTTCTAAAGACAACTTTCAGAGGGAAACCCGTGATGCTTTTTATGGTTGGAATAATGGAGAACACCTTGATATGATGCTACTACTGGGAGATAATGCCTACGAAGATGGGACCGACGAGGAATATCAATTGGGTTGGTTTGAAGATATGTATGAAGATCGATTGATCAATACCGTGATGTGGTCGGCATATGGAAATCACGATGCCGGGTCTGCGGATAGTGAAACGGAAACAGGTGTTTACTTTGACATTTTTGATTTTCCCAGAAATGGAGAAATGGGTGGCGTTGCCTCGGGAACAGAAGCCCACTACTCTTTCGACTATGGAAATGTGCATGTGGTTTCTTTAAATTCTCACGATGCCGATGCTGTGGAAGGTGGCGAAATGGCCACTTGGTTGGAAGCTGATTTGTCGGCTACGAATAAGGATTGGATCATTGCCATTATGCATCACGCGCCGTATACCGGTTATAATGGAAATAATTCTGATAACAATACCAAAGAAAAATTGATGCGGGAAAACATGGTTCCTATTTTGGAAGCCCATGGTGTTGATCTGGTGATGTATGGCCACAGTCACGTGTACCAGCGCTCTGTTTTGATCAATGGTCATTATGATATTTCCGCCACTTTCGATCCGGATGTAATGGCATTGGATATTGGAGATGGAAACCCAAATGGGGACTCCCCTTATGTGAAGTCCATTGGTGGACCTGATGATGGAAAGGGAGCCGTTTATGTTTGTGCAGGAGCTGCGGGGCCACTTTCTGAGAACCATATTTTGGACCACCCAGTTATGTATCACAATAATTCTGCGGTAAATGGTTCTTTAGGTTTGAATATAAATGGCTTGGAACTAAATGGTTATTACGTGGACATCAATGGAAACATAGACGATCATTTTTCCATCGTCAAACAAGTGGAGCCGCCAGTTGTAAGCATGTTGAATCCAACCAATGGAACTTACTACGAAGATCCTGAAGAAATCATCATTTCAGCAGAT
>CAZDTI010000483.1:0-6479 GCA_964508085.1 uncultured Saprospiraceae bacterium
ACAACGAAAGAAGTAGCATCTGATCTGCTTTCATTCTGAATTATTAAGTTTGCATGAGAAGTTAATCCCCATAATTCAGTCTCTTGAAAAGTTTCATTTATTAGCTTTACCATTTCTAACATTCTTTTTCCGATAAGCGCATAATGATTCGTACTTGTATCGATTAACTCTGTGTAAAACGCTTCAAGAGATATTTCTTTTTGATCAGAACTTCGTTTTATTGGCATCTGTAGTTATATTTTTATTATCCACTCCATTTATCAAGACATCCTATATCGCAATTTTCACCTTCCTTGTAACAATAATACACCCAAGATCCAGCGTAGCGATCGTATGGGGTTCGTTTCATTTTGGTAGTGAGTTCTGATCGTTAAATATCAACAGTCATTCATCATCTATACCTTACTAATACTGAAGAAAATTATATTGTACTTGATAATAGTACAAAGTATCTTTATAAATACTAATTGTCAGAAATATTGACAATATAATTCCACCTATGTATAAAACCAATCTGACCTCCTTTAGTATTTTTGCAAGCTTCAATTTATAAAACAAAGAGAGAACTTCTACTCCTCATCCGATTGAGAAGCAAATATTTGCTAAAACTGTATAAAGGAAGCAAAATAAAAATGAATAAAAAAGCCCAAGATGCAAGGTTCCTTTCCAGAAGAATAAAACCATAATAACTTCAAATACGATCAAAACTAAGTTGAAAGCAATTCTTTTATTTTCCCACCATTTTATAGCTTCCGTAATAGAAATAGTTTCAATTTTCTTAAATTCAGAATCTAAAATATTATCTTTCATGAATTCAATTTTTCTAATCTACTTGGGCATTCGCCAATAAACATCCTTTCATTTGCTGTTTAAACACAGAGTTATTTATACAACAATTGAAATTGCATTATACAATTCTTCAATATTTAAAGGTTTCCAAATATGGCATTGCAATTCCTTTTTATCTAGTAAAATCTCAATCTCATCAAAGCCTCCTAGTCCGTGACTTATAATGAACTTTATCTTTCCATCCTGATCATTCGCTTTTAGTTTTGCACATAATTCTAAACCATTTTTGTACGGTTCTCTCAAGTACATATCTACTATGACCACATCAAATTTAGTTAACTCTTCATTATTTTCGAATCCGATTTTATCGGATATTTTCCATTCAAAGTGATCGGACACACTTTGCAATAAACCATCAAAAATCAACCTCTGCTTTTCAGAATGTTCTAAAATCAATAGGTTAATCTTTCGATTATTTCCTTTTAACACTTTCATCCATTCAAACATAAATTCTTCTATTGATACATTAAACTCTTCCTTAAGTATTTTAATTAGTTCGGTCTTATTATTTATCTTTATTTTCTTTACCTGATCATTAAACTTCACTTTAAAAACATCATTCATAATGGTCTTCCGACCAAATGCGGTAGGCAAAGTACATATCCTATTCTTCACGAAATAAGACTCTGGTGAAAATTGCTTATAGTGACATTGATCAGAGAAGGCATCTATCGAACGTGTTTTTAAATTAAAAATGTATTTCTTCCTAAAGTCATTTTTATTTTTCAGCGACTCCAAAAGAAGAAACTCCTCCCCTTTTAATTCTTGAATCTTGTAAGTTCTAAACCGATCCTCTTGATTTTGATTCGAATGTATTTTAAGTGGTTCAATAAATAAATCGCCAAATCCTATATCAACCAACCAGTCCTCTTCTAGCTTTACTACTATTGACATGTGGTCGAACTCCGGGCCATAAGAACCATTGTCGAATATTCTTGAAGAAACCATTGAGCAATCAAAACCTATTTGAGTTAGAAATGAATAAAATAAATAATTCAACTCATAACAAAATCCTCCTCTGTTCTTTAAAATCACTTTATCATAAATGCTTTCCAAATCTAATTTGATTGTTCTATTTAGTTGTACATCTAATGCTTCAAATGGGATGGTCATTACGTGACACTGATGAAGGCTTTTGAGACATTCATGGCTTATTGATAATTGGTGCTTATGACCTATTCGTTGTATGTATTTTTCTATGTTCACTGTTCTATTTATAAAAAGCGATGTCTTTATAACTCGTTCATTTTTTTCAAACAAATTCAGAAATTAATCCACAAATGATCATACTTGTAACAAGCCAATATGAAAAATGATATGCTACATACCTTTTGCTCCTTTGATCTAGAATCGCATGAATCCCAATAAATGGTAATGCAAATACAAATGCATTAATAGCTCCGTGAAATACGCCATGGCCAAAATGCCGATGTTTATCTCCATATTTCCCAAGGAATTCTGTTACCACTATTTTTGCCTCCTCACTACCTGTCATTATATCGGTAAAGAATAATTCGTAAAAACCCATTTGATGAATGACTAAATTAATATACCCATAAACTAATGTGAAACTCAACACAAAACAAGTTATCAGTTGCAGGAAACTAAATTCCTTAGGGCTCTTAAACTCTTCTCTCCACCATTTCTTGATGACTGATTTCGGATGATACCAAAAGAAACCTATGAAGAGTGGGACAAAGGAAATTAAGAAAAATGCGTAGTAATTTAAGTTCATTGTTTTATTTTTTTAATGGTCATGTTTGAATCGTTTGGCAATTTTACATTACCATACTTTAAAGTCACCAAAGGCCGAAAACCGATTAGATTAAATAATACAGAGGCATTTATCGAGAGAACGCGAGGTAAATAAACTTTGTGCCAACCATTATAAAATCTTAAGTAGTAGCAGGATAAGAATAAAAACAAAACATAACGGGATAATCCAAACAGGATAATTAACTATTCTAAATTTAATAGGTCCTGTAGAAAATTCAAATTCTCTTTTTTCCTTATTTTCTTTTTCTGTCTTAGGCTCTTTAATATGGCTATTCATTTTTTCCTGTAAAGTTAACTACGAATTATCATAGAAAGCAAACCAATTTTATTGTAACGGTCGAATTACAAGAAACCTAACAATTTATACACATTCATTCTATAGTTACAAATTTTACAAAAAATGTATGCTTTTTTGTAAAATTTGTCTCATCTCACGAACAAAATCTATGTAAATATTTTACATTAAATTTTCGGTTTCGTCAGAAGAATATTAGGCATTTCAATAACGTTAATTTTTTGTTAAACAGCTTCACCTTTTGTTTAACTTCCTCTTCACACCACCTTACCCCGAACCAAGCATAATTCAAATCCGTTGTCTCTGATTAGAAATTTCAATAACAGATAGATTATTTTCATTGTACTAACTCTTTAAGAAATGCCGCAATATCTTTGTTAGATCTAAGCACCTCCACCCTCTTCCCTTCCCCGTCAACATTAATCCGATTCAACAAAGCCCCCTTTCTCACAAAATTAAAAGTAGCTACATATTTCAGAAATTCAAAATCAAACCGCTCCTTACAGCCCTCCGGCATATCCGGCCTACTTTTCCCATAATGCTGAATGGTTCTTTTAATCACCCTCCACAAGCAGGTCAGGGTGGAACGATCCAAATAGATGATGGTGTCGGCTCTTGCTATTCTCCATTTCATCGTTCCGGCATAATTGCCATCCATAATCCACGCCTCTTTATTTGCCAGTTCTTGAACTTTATTGGACCACTCTGCAGAATCAGATTCCACCCAATGTGGCTTCCAATAGTATTGATCCAAGTGTATGAGTTCTAGATTCAACATAGCTTTCAGTTGCTTAGAAAATGTTGATTTTCCAGAACCACAGCAGCCTATTACCATTATTCGCTTCATACAAGTATTATTTCTTTAACTTTTGATTTACCATAGTATTTTTTTTAAACACATAGGCACAGAGAACACATAGCCCACTTTCTCAAAAGAACACATAGTAATTTACTTCCAGTAAATTTTACATAGGGCATAAAGGAAGACTGTATGAACTGTGCAAAAAAATGCTTACATGCCTTATGTGTCCATTCGACAAGCTCAGGACAGGCCTATGTATTAAAAACACGTCAGAAGGGCTTCGTAAAATGAGTCATTAGATTAAAATCCGAAGCAATTTTTCTTGACAAATTCTACACCTTACTCTTAAGAATTTACATTAACCCTCTCGTTTCTCCGCGCTCTTCCTCAACCAAACATAAACCGGAATTCCCAACAGCAATAACAAAAATCCATAAAATACCACCTCCATTCCACAACCTATAATAATCCACAAGGAAAAGCAAAAAGCTAAAAAGGAAATAATGTACTTTCTATTAACGCCCTTTTCATTTTTGGACAAAAACAACACAAAGCAAGCCGTCGAAAAAATGTATGGTGTTATGACAGACAGCGTGGACAGCGTCATCATAAAAGTAAAAGCATTGACCAAGCTTTCATGGTAATTTACCATCATTAAAACGGAGACCAAAATGCTAGATAAAACGATTCCGATTGCCGGCGCTCCGTTTTTGTTTTTTCGTTGAAATACTTTTGGGAATAGTTCGTCTTGTGCGGCCGCCATTGGGATTTGACCTTGCATCAATAACCATCCATTGAGTGCGCCCATTGTAGAAATGATTGCTCCAATGGCTACCAAGTATCTTGCCCCCTTGCCCCAAAAAACTTCAGCTGCATCCGCAAAAGGAGCATGCGATTTTGCCAACACTTCCGCTGGCAAGATCCCCATAATGGCAGCAGAACTTAAAATATAAATTCCAATCGCTACCGAAGTCCCTAAGATGGTCGCCTTTTTAATTGTTGATTCAGCATTAGCAACTTGTCCACTAGGGATGGTCGCACTCTCCATGCCAAGGAAGGCGAAAAAAGTCATCGTGGTTGTAGCTGTAATGGCGGACCAATTGCTTTCCCCACTTAAATTAAAGGGTATAAAATAGTCTGTGTTTATAAAAAAGATACCAAATAGTCCGACTAGAAATATGGGAATGATTTTTAGGACTGTGGTGATCAATTGAACGAATCCGACGGTCTTAATCTGCTTGGTATTTATCCAGGTAAAAAGCCAAATAAAACTCAGGCCGGTAAGAATAGCGGCTAGCGGGTTAGTCGCCAAAATGGGAAAGAAAACAGCGAGGTAGCCTACCAACGCAACCGCAATAGCAGCATTGGTACTCCAAATGGAAATCCAATATCCCCAGGCGACTAGAAAGGCAGGAAAATGACCGAGTCCTTTTTTCGTGTAAGCATAAGGTCCGCCATTCGCTGAAGGCATTTGTTTGGATAGGCCGCCAAAAACGATGGCAAGCAAGATTGCTCCCGCAGAAGCGCAAAGCCATCCGACCAAACTGATCCCGCCATACATAGCTAGAGAAGCAGGAAGTAGAAATATCCCCGAGCCAATCATATTGCCAAGGACAAGGGCACTCGTTGACCAGAAACCAATTTTATGGTTAGCTATTTTTGGATTTGTTTTGATGTATCAATTTAGGGAAATATTTCCTTTTAGTTTAATCTAAGTACACCCTGTAATAAATTCATTCTTCTGGAGACCTAAAATAAGTTATAGTTCTTATTATTGTTTTTTTACAACCAGTAAGGAAAAATTTGTTTTCATAATTATTCTAATATTTCTCTATCAATTGTCATCCTACATCTTTACACCCATAACTTTTTCTCCTCTTCTGCGTATATAATTGTCACGTCCTACCTCAGTACAACTTTTCATCAGCACATCCAAAGGATTTAAAATAACATAAATCCATCTTTCGTCTCAATATAGCCATATTATTGTTTCATTATATGTATATTACATTATTAATAAACCCTTTTTTAAACTAAAATTTCAACAGTTATGAAAAAAACATTTTACACCATCTCTTCAACGATCAAATCGTTAATCCCTCTTGCCCTTCTTTTATTTTTCACTTTCTATACCCAGACTGCCAAAGCCTGTGTAGATCCAGACACCATTGCTACGCTAACGGTCAATCACAGTATGGATCTTTCAGAGGTAGAAATTAGAATTGGAAATTTAAAGTTGGAAACCGAAGCTCCAAACACTTTTTGTTCTTGTGGCCTTTCTTCAGAGACCGCCGTTTTCACCTACGTAACTTACATTGCTGTGGTTTACCAAGGCACCAATGATGTGTATCCGAATTTCGTTCCTTTTACGCAAACCTCTCCGGCTGATGCGGCCTGGGATGGCAGCCAACCAGCGCTCCCAGATTGGAACGGCTACGTGGCAGAAGTGATCAATGGTGGCTTGGTGGCGGATGATGCGGTAGAAATGATCATCCGTGCAGAAGCTCCTCCTGGCGTATTAGTGGAAATACAAAGTGATCCACAAAATGATACCAGTGCTTTATATTACCAGACTTGGCTGGGAACAGATGCCTTCGATCAAAGCACTATGGATTTAGTGGAGGATCATCAAGCGATACGAACCTTTGGATTTATGAGCAATATTTCTGTAAATGAATTACCTCAAAGTTATTTCGATGAGCTGGATGCCATGATTACAAGTACCAATGAAGTAGGTAACTTACCGATCCAAGCTAG
>CAZDTI010000484.1:0-6458 GCA_964508085.1 uncultured Saprospiraceae bacterium
CTGCTGGGACTTGCTTGATCTGGCACTTATCTTTTGAAGATGGGCTTGGAGGTGCAGCAGTTGGAAATAATGCTTCTGAATTAACAGGCTGTTTCAACTTATCTAACCCAATTGAAGTAGTACGCTTAGAAGGTGATGACTGTAATGGAACTTGCGATGCAGAAGGTGGAACAATAGAAGGCGGACCATTCGAATTCTGTGTGGGTGATGGTATCGAAGATAATGTTTCTGGTATTACACTTACAGGAAACGTAGGAACCAACTCTCAATGGGTTGTAACAGATGATCAAGGAAATATCTTAGGACTTCCTCCTATGCCTTCTGCTGTCAACTTTGATGAAGCTGGTGGAGGTACTTGCTTAATCTGGCACCTATCTTTTGAAGATGGACTTGGTGGTGCAGCAGTTGGAAATAATGCCTCTGAATTAACAGGTTGTTTCAGCTTATCTAACCCAATTGAAGTAGTTAGAAATAACGTCGACGGCGGTACTATAGAAGGTGGACCTTTTGAATTCTGTGTTGGCGATGGTATGGGCGATTTCGTTTCTGGCATTACACTTACAGGAAATGAAGGAACAAATTCTCAGTGGGTCGTTACAGATGACCAAGGAAATATCTTAGGACTTCCTCCTATGCCTTCTGACGTGAACTTCGACGATGCTCCTGCTGGGACTTGCTTAATCTGGCACTTATCTTTCGAAGATGGACTTGGTGGTGCAGCAGTTGGAAATAATGCTTCTGAACTAACCGGTTGTTTCAACTTATCTAACCCAATTGAAGTAGTTCGTTTATCAGGAGCTGACTGTAACACAGGTGGAGGTGACAACGATTATGTTTTGGTTGGATTGGATGAATTAGACATCGAAAGAAACTTCATTAACGTTGGTGGAATCGGAGTTGTAAGTGGAGATGCAGAAATCAGCGAGGATTCAGAAGTAATAGCTCCTGGAACTTTTGTTAAAGCAGACGAAGCTTGTTTCAATTCTGGTTCAATGGCTAACAATGTACATGCAATACCTGCTCAGCCCAACTTACCAGACTTCTTGGAAAACGACAACAATGTTGGAAATGATTTACAAGTAACCGTTGACGCTGGCGAGACCATAACTTTGACAGAATCTATTTATGAAGACCTTCGTCTTCGTGAAGGATCCACCGTTATTTTCTCTGGCCAAGGGAATGTTTATCTAGAAGATCTAAAGTCCGATGAAGAAGTAACCTTCATTTTTGAACAATGTACCAACTTGATCCTAAGCGGTCGTTTTGAATTGGGTTATGACAATAATTTCAACCTAGGAGAAGAAAACGTTTTTGTTTTCGCAGATGACGATGCATCTATCAGAGCTGGTAGTACCGTATATGGTGTGGTTTACACTGATGAAAAATTGAATATCCGAAAAGGAACTGTTGATCGTCAGACGTTTTTATATGGAATGTTTATTGGCGAAGATGTAAGATCCAGAGATTATGCAAACTACTGGTACCAGCAGTTTGATCCATGTCCTACTAACATCATCGATCCAACAAACGAAACGCAAAACCGTGAAGAAGCTGTTGTAGAAACAACAGTAGCAGCAGCGGTAGAATTATCTGTATTCCCTAACCCTGCCGAAAACGTTGCTACCATCAGTATCAACAAAGCAGTAGAAGGAGATGTAGACGTAGCGATATACTCTGCAACCAACCAATTGGTTTCTACAAACATGAAGATCAGCAATGACCGAGGCGACATTGAATTGAATGTAGCACAATTACCTGCTGGTGTTTACTTTGTAAAAGCAATGTTGGAAAACGGAGAAGTAATCACGGAAAAATTGATTGTAAACGGTAAGAAATAATCGATCTTTGGCTTTTGTTAAAGACACACAATTTCATTATTGTTAATTAAGAAGAAGCCTTTCCTACGCAAGTAGGAGGGGTTTTTCTTATTAATTATTATTGCATTAATGAATTAATACGCTAAACCTTTCTAACAATTGTCCTCCTTTATCTTTAACTACAATATGATAAATACCAAGAGGTTGAATTAAATCAATCAAATGCATAGAGGAATCAAGAATTTCTATTTCATCTGAATAACATTTTTGTCCTAAGGAATTATAACAGTCGATAAAAAAATGATTATTATGCTTAGATTCAAAATGTAAATAAAATAATCCAGTATTCGGATTGGGAAATAGCGCTACTTTAAGGTTGTCGTTCACAGCATCAACCGCAGTTATACTCCCAACTTCCCCCGAAATAAAAGCCTCGCAGCCATTTGCGTCTACGACAGTAACGGTATAAGTCCCAGGGGACAAACCGACCGCTTGTTCAGTGGTTTGTCCGCTAGCATCATTCCATTCAAAAGTATAAGGTGGTGCTCCTCCTTCTGGAGTCACTGTTAAGCTTCCTTCGACATTTCCGGTGCTTAAATCATCGGGTTCAGCAATAATACTTAATTCAATTACTGGGTTAAGGCACAGATTGACAGCTAGTAAAAATTCTCTTCTAATTTCGCTCAGTAACACCCCGTTCCGGTACTCTTCTACACAAACACCAATGACATTAACCCCCTGAAGTACTGCTTCAGTACTTATGATTCCGCTAAGAGGATCAATAGTTATGGGAGGATTCGTTCCTGTTGGGTTATTTGCGGTAGCAGGTAAGATGAATTCAACAGGATTATAAGGAGGTGCTAAATCTGTATTAGGATTCGGGTTAGTATTGGCTCCTCCCTTATCTGGTGCACAAAAACGATAGACCAATGAATCCCCGTCTAAATCGAATGCCGTCGAAGGAAAAACACTCAACTCTCCAACACAGACATAATAAGGAGGTACCTCATCAAAAACAGGACTGCTGTTACAAATAGATTGGCTTTCAGCATTGATACGTGTATAAAAAGTGGCCCCCACATCTCCAGGATTTTCAATATTGCTAATAATCTCTGATCTACAGCATCGCTGATAAACAAAAACGTAGTCCTCCATGCTAATGGGAAGACTTTTTGTCATAATATAAATTCCTCTCTCTGTACAAACAAGGGAGGTATCTATATTAAAGCAAGAGTTATCAATATTTAAACCAACGATATCAACAGCTGGAGCATCTAACAATAATTCGCCAAAAAATTCAGCGCCATGATAAATCGTTATATTTGCAAATTGTGCACCTGGTCCACCATCAAGAGGAACACTACCATTTATACAATCTCGAAAAAGACGTAACCGTATTTCATAAATGTTATTTCCAGGTATATCTGGATCCTCTCCCAAGCACTTATAACTCATATCACCACCAGAAATATGGCTGGCAAAAAGGGAAGAAAAGAAAACGAATAAAGCAAAAAAAGTAAGGAAAATGGATTTCTTATTCTTATTCATAGTTTTAGTTTTCTTACATGTCATTCCTCTTCTAACAAAGCCACAATCGCCTCCCTATCCCCCAACCGCTTCGCTAGATCCAAAGCCGTCTCCCCTTCCGAGGTCGGCACAGACAAATCTACTTCTTCCTCTAGCAAACCATTCACCCAATCCATACGATTAAAAGTCACCGCCCATTCCAACAATGTTTTCCCGTCGACCAACTGATCGAGGTCAAATTTATTTTTCACCAAAACGGGTAAGATCGCCACACTCCCTTTTTCCATGGCTTTCACCACCGGGGGCGTTCCCTCAGTCCCACCCCATGCAGCATTAGCACCAGCACTAAGTAAGAGGTTAAACAACTTCGCATTTTTGTACGCCAAGAATTGAGGACTCAGCATTTGTTCCTCGTCATTACATTGTTCGGCCACCTTTTCCGGAAAACGATCTACAGTCATTTCTATGAACTCGGCCGTTTCATCCAAAACGGCTCTGGAGAATGGACTGTGCTTTTGCAAAGGTGCATATTGAAAGGGATCAGCTTCTTTATCCATTAGGTAAGCGGCCAATTTCATATGCTTGCTTTTCACCGCTTCCAGTAAAGGAGTGGTTCCTTTTTCAGAAATTTGACTCAAGTTTTCTGTTTTGTCAATGAAGACTTTAGTTGCTTTTGGATCCTTCGCTAAAATCGCTTCCATCATTGCCTCGAAATATCCTTTTTCCTTCACATTGTATTTCTCTTCCAGACTTTCTACGGCTTTGACCTTTTGCTCTTCGGCGGCTTGTACTGCCTTTTTGGCTTCCGCTGATTGTTCCGCTTTTACCGCATCCATTTTCCTTTTTTGCGCGGCATGTTTTGCTTTGTCTCTGGCGATCTGCTTTACTCGCTCAGGGTTTTTAAAATCTTCCATCAAATCAATCATCGACTGATACCCATTCTGAGTAGCTTCTAACATTGCGCTTACCCCCTCTCGGTTCGGTAAGTCTTTTCTAGCCCCCGCTTCCAAAAGCATCAAAGTAATACTTTCACTTTCCCAATAGACTGCTTTTCGCAAGGGAAGATCACCATCGCTACCCGGTAGGTTAGGATCTGCTTTTGCCTTGAGCAACATTTTCACAATTTCTACATGATTGTTTTCTACAGCAATCGGAAGCGCTCGTCTATTGATTCCATCTCGGCCATTCGGGCCTACACCAGCATAGAGTACGCGAGCTACTTGATCAGCATCGCTTTTATTGACCGCACCAATTAGATCGGTAATGTCATAAGTCATTCTATCTCTCAAACCACGAACTCCTTTCCGAAGGAAGTCGCCTAATTTGCTTTTGTCTTTGTCTTTGTTGTTTTCGTCTGACATGATTGATTTGTTATTTCCGCTAGAACTTGTTTAAATTTAGATCATGCGTCTACTTCTCCTTTTTTTAAAGTAGACAACAATGCAAGATAATATGTAGTAGTATATTATGGTGATTGTAACTGCCAAATTAATATATTTTTCCGATAGAATTACCTTTGAGCGGGAAAAGAGCCGAGCAACTTTACTTTATTTTTAAAACAAAAGAAGGACTTAACAAAATAATCATATTGCCGAGGGGGGCTTTTGCTGAAAAGCTTGCTAACTTGGCCTGCTGTATGTGCTTGAAAAAACGCGAGTGGATCATGTACTATAAATGCGGAGGAATCACGCAGAGGCCGCTGAGTTCGCAGAGTCAAACACTACAAAACTCGCGAATGGATCACACAAAGGGCACAGAGAACACAAAGTCAAATACTATAAAATTCGCGGAGGATTTACATAGAACATATCTAGCTAAATACTATAAAACTCGCGATCGCTCTATACCTCTGTTTGAGCAAAAACCCGCGATCGCTCAGCGCTACATTCGACAAGCTCAGTACAAGCCTCTGCGACCTCTGCGGCCTCTGCGTGAGAAAAAATCGCGACAAGCAAACACTAAAAATAAGAAGATTCGAACCACCAACTCATGAAAAAATACCTAGCCGAACTCATCGGCACTTTTGCACTCGTTTTCTGCGGCACCGGCGCCATCGTTATGAATGATGCATCCGGAGGAGCAGTGACACACCCCGGCATTGCTATTACTTTTGGACTCATTGTCATGGCTATGATTTATACTTTTGGTTCTACCTCAGGAGCCCACATCAATCCCGCGGTGACCATTGCCTTTTCACTGACAGACCGTTTTACAAAAAAAGACTTGATCCCATATATAATTGCGCAACTCGCCGGTGCCTTTCTCGCTTCCTTCGTTTTGAAAGTTCTCTTTCCACTGCATGAAAATTTAGGGAGTACTCTTCCTGCGGGCAGCCAAATGCAATCTTTTATTTTAGAACTTATTTTGACTTATCTTCTAATGCTGGTTATTATCTTCGTGAGTCAGAATAAAGAAACGACCCAATTTACAGCAATAGCGGTTGGCGGAACTGTATTGTTAGAAGCTATGTTTGCTGGTCCTATTTGTGGCGCTTCTATGAATCCAGCGAGATCGATCGCTCCAGCGGTGGTTTCTGGAAATCTGGAGGCCTTGTGGTTGTATATTGTAGCAACAATTCTAGGAGCGATAATGGCGGTCTTAACTTGGAAGTTTATGAGAAATGGTGGATGAGGTAGATGGGGTGGATGAGGTGGATGAGGTTTCCCACTAATGTATCTTGATGTAAGCTGCATGACTTACTGCCGGAACGTAATACCGGGCAAGATATGCAACTTCTGAGCTAGAATAAAAACACATTGTTATACATCGCTAGATAAGTAAAAAGGGTAGATAAAAATTTCCAAAACACAAATCAATACGAGCTAAGAGAAGCCCCATCTTCTATTTAAAACAAACAACACAATGAACAAAAACTTAAAAGAAGTCGCCTCTGTCTTTTTCAAACTTGGCTGCATCGCTTTTGGTGGCCCGGCAGCTCACATTGCTATGATGGAAAAAGAGATTGTAGAAAAACGGCAATGGATGACGCGACAACATTTTCTGGACTTAATGGGCGCAACCAATTTGATACCTGGGCCGAACAGTACAGAGATGACCATGCACTGTGGCCATGAGCGCGCAGGATGGATGGGGCTTTTTGTGGCAGGTGCTTGT
>CAZDTI010000485.1:0-6454 GCA_964508085.1 uncultured Saprospiraceae bacterium
GGCCTTTTCGCTCATTCTTATTAGATATCAAACAAAACATTTTTAAACAACTTCAAATTCATAAAAAGACAAACTATAACTTAACACAGTGAAAATATTAAAAATTAATGAGAATGCTCAATTATTCCATGACATTTGACAGAAAACCAGCAATAAATTAGTTTCTTTTTAATGTTTACGAATTTCTTTAAATAAATGCATAACCTCTTTCGGTTATTTTATATAGTCAATATTATGAAATGTGTTTGAACTTAAGTTTTGAACTTTTTGAACGTGGCCATTTGGCCATCTTATTTCTATGTCACATGAGCTGTTTTCACCTAAACCAAAATGGATTAATTTAGGATGAACCGATAGGTAGCCAGTGGTACTGTACACCTCTTTCCAACGCTTTTTTCCATTAGAAGTTTGTAATGTTATGCTCGCTCCAATAGCATCTTTTGTCATTCCTTGAGTTGGATCGCCTTCTAGTTTGATGGCAATCCAGTTATTGGCTTGTTGCTCAGCATGGTTACGAAACAATCTGGCCTTCCCCTGATAATCATTGACTATGATATCCTGATCACCATCATTGTCCAAATCAAAGAATGCAGCACTTCTTGATGTTCCCGAAAAATCTAAGCCTCCCGAATTGCTATGCACTTCAAGAACTCCATTGGTATTTTCAAAAAGAACATTTGCCTCCTTTGCATTACTATTAGCATAAGTTACATCCTTTGATTCTCCTTCCGGACTGCTGTAATACTCATTAGTCTTTCCATAAACACTGTACTGGTTCATACCTGTCAGACAATACAAGTCATCATCTCCATCGTTGTCGAAGTCAAAAAAATCGGCATCCCATGACCAACCTGTAGCGGAAAATCCTCTACCAATTGCTGTTGATTTTGAAAAGGAAACTCCTCCTTTGCCATCGTTTTTAGAAATAAAAAGGTCGTTGGCTTCTACCACCCGCATAGATGCCAAAGAAGCCGGATCAAAGTGGGCTTTGGTATCTTCATTCGGCAAAACATATTTGTCGTCTTTTTCCATTATTACAATATTGGAGATGTAAAAATCAGGACGCATGTCTTGATTGAGGTCACTGATTCCAATGTTCATGGTGTAAGAAGGTTTGTCTGTTCCCATGTCTTTACTGAAGTCCGTAAATGTACCATCCTGATTATTGATATAATAGGCATTGACACCAAAGTCATTTCCGACAATGAGGTCTTGCCAACCATCTCCATTGATGTCACTATGACCGACTGCTTGTGTCCATCCTGCATTTTGTAAACCGGAACCTTCCGATACTTCTTCAAATTTAAAATTGCCTAAATTTCTAAACAATCTATTCTTTCCTCCATTGGTGTTATGGCGCTTCAATGTTGGTAATTCTCCTTTTACATAATTACCGAAATAACCGATATAAAGGTCAGGCAATCCATCTTTGTTATAGTCGATAGAAGTAGCAGGACCGGCGACCTCTTCTGTTCCTCCCAAGTCTGCCTGTAGCGTCATATCTTCAAAGGTGCCATCTCCCCTATTTCTGTAAATCCGGTGCGTATCATTGGCGTATGAAATAAAAATATCTTGCCAGCCATCATTATCAAAATCGAGTATAATGGGTTGCCGAGGCTCTCCATAATTACCATCAGGGCGTTTCCAATCGATACCTGACTTAGCCGTTATATCTTCCAATTTTTTACCATTGTCGTTTCTGTAAAGACGATTACCACGGCCTCCTAAAAGTAGTACGTCAACCCAACCATCATTATCAATATCTTCAGCAGCTACTCCTCCCCCTCCAAAAGCTGGCGGAATAGACAAGCGAGCAACACCTTCTTCTTCGTTTAAAACATAGCCTCTAATAGCTCGACCCAACCAGTCGGAATTACGGTGTTGAAAATCCAGGTCATAGGCACCTGTTATTTCAGAAAAGAGTGCTCCCGTATTTTCTTTTTTGGTAGTGCGCTCTGATATTATGCTACTTCCATTGTCGGTTTTTTGGGAATTCTGATCTGTGTTTATTTTTTGCTGAAAAGCCATTAAAGCATTCGTCAAGTGCTGTTTTTCCATTTGCTCTGCTTTATTTTCTTTTGCATTTGCACCTGCCATTCTAAAAACCACCACTGCAAATTGAGCAACTCCTTCTACTAGTAATTCCAGCGCAAAAGGATCAGGAGCCACATGAAGTGCAGATTTTCGATCATCCAAAGCATACTTCAAATATTGCCAATGCAAACCACTATCGCGAAAGGCGTCCAGGTCATAAGCTTCAATCACTATTTGTTCGTTCCGATCAAGATTTGGAAAATAAGTTACATCTTCAAATTGATTAATGGTATGTGGTAAATAAGCCTGAACAGCCTCATAAATATCTTCATATTCAATCGTCGATTTGTTCTGTTGTAAGGCTTTTGCTTCCGCATATGCTAATAGGTCAGCGCTATATTGCACCATAAATTCGGTGTAGAAGTTGGTGAGTTCTCTACTCTGATTCGGATCAGTTGGCCATAGTACTTTAGCAAAATAGACTTGTATATTTCTTAGAAAAACAGATTGATTGATTTGATTATAAGCTTGATAGGCTCTTTGCTTTTGATCAATGATTTCATATAATAAGGCTTTTTGATCAACTGTTTGTTGGGAGGAAATTTTGGTGGTTATTGGTTTCAAATCATTGAACAATTTCTTTGTTGCCTGGTCGATGTGTGTTGCTCCAATTTGAAATTGATTGTCCATTCTCGCTAGCTGATCTGCCTCCTGTAACAAAGCCAGCACGGCTAAGTCTACACTTTTTTTAAAGTAGGTCATCACAGCTTTATCCAAACTTGCCAGTGATTCTGATTCAAAGATGTTGGCTTGTTGAACAGACAAAATCGCTCGCAGTGCATAAGCAATAGAACTGTATTGTCGGTAGTCTCTTTCTGGAATAAGTAGTTGATGTTTATTCAGGAATACAAGTTGGATGCCTTTTTGGTTGAGGCTGTATTCAAAATATTTTTTTTCAATTTTCTTGAACAAAGCCAGATCATCTTCATCGGCCTTTTGCTTATTTTTTTGCCTTGTAAAATCCAACCATAGCGTTTTGACATAAGCCTTTTGAAATGCGATTCGTTTGCTTCTGGCTTCAAAACTTAATGGTGTTCCATATATAAAATCTTCTAGACGAGAAGCGGTGGCATGACACTTAGGATCTTTTTTATTTTCCAACTCACTAATTTGTCCGATCACTGATTGGAATTCAGAAACCTCCTGAGCAAATAAGTTGACGTTTTGGCTAAGGCCAAAAAAGAATAACAAAAAATAGGTACAGTAGCCTTTCATAAGTTAACTCGATTATTTGGACATTAAACACTTCATAAAACCAACGATGGCGCAAAGCATTCCACTTAAGAAGTGAAAAAGCATTGCGCCAAGGTTGAAATAATAGACAGTAAAACAGTTGTTATCTAGATAAAATCATAACTTTAGAGTCAATGATTTCATTGTTAATCACTAAAGTATAAAGGAAAGTTCCTGAAGAAGCATCCTCCGCATTAAGGGTAATTTTCCCCATTCCTGCTTCAGCAATATCGAATGCCTTTAATAGCACTCCTTTTAGGTCACGTACTTCTATCTTTACGTTTTCCATTTCTTGTGGAATGAAAAATTCTATGTCTGAAGAACCGTTAAAAGGGTTTGGCGCATTTTGTAAAAGGTAAGCATCCTTTGCCGTCAATCCATCTTGAACTTCGGTACAACAACTCCCTAAACTTCTTCGGATAGCTCGGTTTTCAAGGCGAAGCAATTCATTGTATTGACGCAATTCTGCCAACTCTTCCTGAAGGGTATTTAATTGAGCTTGAATCTTTTTACTGCTAACGAAGCCTGAGGCTCCCATCTCTGCCTGTAAATCTTCAAAGTCGTCAGGAAACACTAAGTCTGTTTTGTCATTAGTAGAAGTTGTTGTCGCCTCAACCTCATCGAAGTCATGTCCTTTTTTTCTGAACTCTTCCTGATCTATTGAAGAAGAGTCTTGGTTGTCATCAGTGACAGTAGTACTAGTAGTGGTAGCATCCAAAGCTCTTCCGTTTTCATCTGTGGTGGCATTTTGAGCAACAGCCAGTTGAACCATAGAGAGGCTCAACAAGAAGATGAATATAAATTTTATATATTTCATGATAATATTTTTTATTTTTTTTAGAAAAATTAAAGCATAGAAACTCAACAAAAATTAAATGGTTGATTTAGTCATTTGCATTTTGTTTAACGAGCTTCGTTAGTTCAGCTACTTGTTTTTGTAGCTGCTCCACTTTACTCAATTCTTCCTGCAATTCTTTAATTTCTTCCGCTTGTTTCTCAATCTTCTCGTTTTGTGTTTTTACGGAATTGATCAGCATGTAGGTCAAGGCACTACCATCATAACTTAGGTAATTACTTTTGTTGCCTTCTTCATCCGTGTAAACGGTTTGATTAATCATGTAAGGAGCAACTTCCTGCATTTCCTGAGCGATGATACCAATGAATTTCTTATCCGTAACCAATCCTTGCTTGCCATTAAATTCGTAGCGAACCGGACGGATTTGAAGTAATTTATCTAAGCCATCAGTGTAATTCTCAATCTTCGTTTTCAGCTTTCGGTCAGAAGCCGTTTCCCAAACTCCACCACCAGTTTTTGCGGCATTACCGTTTACTTCAAATTCAAAACCAGGAGATGTTGTTTTAACTCCTATATTATTATTAGCGTCGACTGTAAAGGCTGTACCGCTTACTCCTATTCTTGACATAATTAAAAGACCATTATTATTTAATCCAAATGTATATTCGGATGCATCGTTAGAATCTGTGTTGTTGAATTGAATTCTGTTACCTCCATTATTCTCGAGCACCAATAAAGTTCGATTGGCTGCAGTTGTACTGTTGTTTTTTATTGATAACATATTTGTTGTTGCAGAACTATTGCTTGACAATGTCATTAAAACATCACTAGCACTACTGTTTGTTTCCTCTACTAATACACTCGCTGTTCCGTCTGTTCTTCTAACATGTAGGCTTGCTTGAGGAGACTCGGTAAGCAGTCCAACATTATTATTGTTCTGAATAAATATCGCATTCTGATCTGCTCCTGCTCTAATTCTGAATGGCAAAGCAGAGCCATTGTTCACATCACGTATGAAGAAGTTGGTTTCATTACCAGCAATATCCCAAGTTTGTGAAGCGAAACCGTCAGAGCCGTCCTGCTCTAAACGAAGAGTTGGTGTATTACCTTCTACCATATGTAGGTCTACCACGGGGTTTGCTGTTTTAATTCCCACATCTCCATCATCTTCTACATACAAAGTATTAACAGGCGCACCGGCTTCAATTCTAAAAGGAATTCTTCCAGCTGTAGCATCTTCTACTGCAAAATAGTTAGCACCACCATTTGTCGAGTCATTAATGGTAATTCTCCAATCATTGCCAGGAAAACTCGCAGAGGCACTGGTGTCGTCAAAATGGATACGCAGGTTATTTTCTTTAAGACGTTGTGTGTCCGAACCAAAACTTTCTCCATTTGCACAATCAAAACCAACGCATATACTGCTTTGAACAATTACATCATCAGCAAAAACCTGATCGTCTTCATTGTTAAGAGAATTATCAGTGGCATAGGTTTGCCCATCTGCGGTCATTACGGGTTTACCATAATCTAATTCAACGGAATTAAGAGAAGCATACAAAGAAGGATGATTTTGATTCCATGAGCTGCTAATCGAAGGAATAGCAAGACGTGCTTCCTTTTGTTCAGGTGTTACAAATTTTCCGTTTCTGATGCTAAAGTTGATGTTGTACACATCTACCTCTGTAGGAAAATTATGCTCTATACGAAAAGCGGCCATAGCTTTTTCGTCGAATCTAATCTCTTTAAGCATTGCTTTCTGCTCTGGGGAAATTTTGAGAATAGGTGTTACTTGCAGTTTGTAAAGTCCGTCAGAAAATTTTTCACCTTTAGCATTTAAGTTCGAAAGGTTAATTGATTTTACGTCTTTAATTTCTTTTTTCCAATAATAACTATCGGGTCCACCGATTTCGAGTAAATAAGATTGGGGGCTTTGATCAGCCATTTGAAGGGTCGTTTTCTCGGAAGATATTTTGACATCTTTTACGAGCTCTTGTGCTTGAGCATTTAGCGCTAAAAAGCATAACAAAAGAGTACCAAGAACCGAGTAGGTAATTTGTTTCATTTGATAATTTGGTTTAATTGAAAAATAAGGTTTCTAAACAGTAAAAAAATTCGATTATCTTCTTAAGTGAATTTTAGTAAATATTTGTTATTTACTAAAATTCAAGAAATACTCAAAGATTCAACTTAAGACCTTAGGCTAGTGGATTTTACAAATCGTTATTACCAAAGGTAACAAAAAAGAATGGGGATTCAAGCACCCTTTTTATCTTTTAGCAAAATTTATATCCTCCTTAAATGACTAAAGCAGCATCGAAACATTCCGAT
>CAZDTI010000486.1:0-6435 GCA_964508085.1 uncultured Saprospiraceae bacterium
TTGATGAAAAGGGGGTGATTTTGAGGGGCGGGGAGGGGTTGCGTTTGTGGTATGTTAGCTGTTTTGGAATACGAATGGGGTTTCTTAGCTGATGGTCGTTTATAACCGATATTGATGGTTATAACGACTATTTATGTAAGTGTCTGATTTAGAATGTTTGAAGTAAGGGGATTTTGTGTATTTTTAGCTTATTATTTACAAGGTGGGAGAGGTGTAGTTAATAAAGCAATTGATATGGGGTTGTATGGAGAGGTGGCCATTGGGGGATTTTGAGGAATCTTGTTTTGGATGATTTGGGTGTTTTGATGGAAAGTGGTAGTTTGGGGTATGGATAAGCGATATATACGTAATAGGAAGGGGGAGTTGTGAATACAGAGGTGTTATGGGCAAGGAAAAAGAAAAAAACACATAAATGATAACAGAAACAATCATAACCTTATTAACAAGTGGAGCTATAAAAAGTGCTCTTGAAACTCTCTTAGATTATTTTGAGAAATACTTGAAAACTAATTCTCGAAAGGAGGAAGTTATATTGTTAAAGTCAAGATTAAACCAAATTGAAAGGAATGAAAGATTAGGAGTGATTAGTCAAACGGATATTTTGATAGAAAGAAATCGAATTACTAATTACCTCCTTGTATTATTGGAAGAAGTCCAGTTAATAGAAGATAATTCTGAAGAAGGAAGTCATGGTCTTAACGTTTTTATTTCATATTCTCATAAGGATAAATTATTCAAAGATGACTTAGATAAACACCTGCAACCACTAAAAAGACAGAAAATTATTGACGTTTGGTATGATTCCGAAATTTTACCTGGCTATGAATGGGAACATGAAATAAAGCGTAATCTTGAGAATTCAGAAGTTATCCTATTGTTAGTCAGTCCAGATTTTCTTGCCTCAGAATACTGTTACTCTGATGAAATGTATGAAGCATTAGAAAGAAACCATAATGGAGACTTAAAAGTAATACCTATATTAATTAGAGAATGTGATTGGAGGAATACACCATTTGCTAATTTGCAATTTTTCCCTTCTAATGCTAAACCAATAACTAAATTCAAAAATAGAGATGAGGCATTCATGAATGTGGTATCACATATTAAGAGCATAATTGAGCATAGATTTCAAGATTCCAAAGACACAAGAAAACAAATAAAAATTCTCGAATCTCAATTAGAAAATGGAAAAGAAGGAGTTAATGAAATAGAAGTAATAGAAGCTCTGATTGAATCTTACAGTAGAATAAACAGGCAAGATAAAGTAAAAGAGTTTACAACAAAAAGAGACAAACTGAAATTTTACTACAATGTACAAAACCCAATTTCAATTGACGAATTGTTGATTGAAGGAGTGTCCATATTTGATGAAATTAGATGGAATTTACAGCCAAATATTAATTTATTGCTTGGAAGAAATGGTTTTGGAAAAACACATCTATTAAGACTCATTCCATGCTTACTGAGAAATGAAAAGAAGATAATGGATGTAGATTATAAACTTTACAACTACTCCTTATTAAAACTATCTGTTTATCAAAATGAAGAAGTAAAACAGACGCATTATAATGAATGTCAATTTATTGAATCCATTGGAATGGTTCCCATGCTTGCCATCCCTGCTATTAGAAATATTCATCCTACAAGAGCAATATCTCCAATTAAGGACGATTTAAGTGGAGAGTTATGCGAAATTGGGGCATCATATTTTATACAGGAATATCCATTTGATAAACTCTTACAAGATAAGCTTTTTGTCTTCGGCAACGATATACTAAAATTTAGTAGAAAGAAGAAAAGCATAGAAGCAGCAATTAAAAATTTTCCTCTCGTAAAACTACTTACAGAAATTATTGGAGAACTTACAAATAATTCATTTGAAATAAAGAATGTAAAGGAATACTTTGGTCAGTCTAATATTGATATTGAAGTATCCACGGAAGGGAATAGTGAACAAATACTTCTACAAAAAGTGTCACAGGGTACATTATCAATAACTTCAATAATAATTTTGATTTATTACTATTTAAAATCTCTTTACCCAGATGCTAAAGAAAAAAATCTTTTGGCTCAAAAGGGAATAGTACTTATTGATGAGATTGATGCTCATTTACATCCAATTTGGCAACAAAAAATTGTTGGAATACTAAGGAATAACTTTCCAAATATTCAGTTCCTCTTAACAGCACATAGCCCTTTAGTTGTTTCTGGATGTTTAGAAAGAGAAGTTGCGGTTTTGAATAAGAAAAAAGGAACAAAAAAATTCGCTTTAACTCAATTTGAAAATAATTTCATCGGTAAGGAAATTCAGGAAATTTATGATGAGGTATTTGAAATAGAAGATGTTGATAATGATGAAACTTACTTGTCTTATCTCACAAAGTTATCTACAAAAACAGAATCATACATTGAAAAAAGAATAAATCAATTATCCTCTAAATCAAAATTAACTCTCAAGCAAAGAAATGAATTAGTAGAATTATATAGGCTTATTCAGGTTAGCGAAATCAAAGAGAGAAAAGAAATTGAAGAGAAGGATGAGGTAGATAGTTTAAAAGCGGAGATAAGAAGATTAAAAAGGCTTTTAGAAGAAAAATAGAACCAACTACAAATGAACATTCAAGACCAAATTACAAATAGATTAATTGATATTTATTCCTCTCATAAACATGACAAGGTTAGTGAAAGTGAAGAACACACAAAGCTTTGTAATAAATATGGGAAAAAAGGCTGGTTTAATGAGAGAAGAGATATAATATCTAAGACTAAAAGGAAAATTGAAAAATTTGAATCAGAAAAATCAACTGTTCAAGTTACAGAATCTTTATATCTATTAAACAAAAGAATGAATAGTGATGAATTAGGTTATGATTTAGCATGTAAACTAATATACAAATCATTAGTAGACAACTGGAGTGTAAAACAGATTGAATACTTTAATGAAATTCTCGATATTCTCAGTAATTGTGGAAATGATTTCTTTTTGTCATTCACCAGCAGAAAAACTAATTCTTCAGAGTCAAATATAGTTCATTTAAATCATCAGCATTTCATCAAATATATTTTAATGATAAAAGACTGGAAGAGAGAGTTAGCAGATGCTGAACAGAAAAATACAAATCTGTTAGCAAGAGCAATAAATAAGCTTTTATGTGAAAAATTAAAAGGGTTTTACTACCCATCGCATGAAGGAGACAATACAATTGTTGAGAAAAAACTTGAAGAAAATTGTTGTTCTTCCTTCGCCTTTATTCAACTAATCCAAAATGTAATATTCAATGCTAATCCTCATAAATGTAATTATTGCCATTTAGAGTATAAATATGCAATCCAATCAATTGAACCAGATTTACGGCTTTATATTCTTGCTGAACGTTCTCAAGAGGAATTAATAAAGAAGCAATTTGTAGAAGAAGAATATGAAGAATGGCATCATGAAGTGACAGAAAAAAATAAAATTCATTTGCCATTTACTGAATCTTTTAAAATTAATCAATTAAAGGAAATGAGGCGACTTATTGAAGAAAACTTGTTAAATAAAATTCAAAATCATAAAGATAGCTTGTTCCAGAAAGTGCCTGCATGATTTTAAAATTATTCTATATCATTACAAAATCGAATTAAATGAAACAGGAAATAATACACAAAGAAATAGACTTAATTCAAGCAGTTATAACACGGATGGCAAACAACTCCTTCCTATTAAAAGGATGGTTAATTTCATTAGTCGCTGTCATTCTAGCCTTATCTAAAGACACTTTAGTTACAGATGATGTAACATATTTGAGTTTTATTCTATGTTTACCAGTTCTTGTTTTTTGGTATTTAGATGCATTTTTTCTTCACAAAGAAAAGTGTTACAGAAAATTATATGAATGGGTAATCACAAATAGGAAAGATTCAGATGAACATTTGTATTCGTTAAATTATACTCGATTTGAAGATAAAGTTGAAGGAATTTGGAAGATAATGTTCTCAAGTACATTACTCCCATTTTATGGGTTTACTGTTGTCGTATTACTGGCAATTGGGTTTCATAATGTATATCTGTAGAAAGAATAAAAAGAGAAACCCAGCCCATAACATTGTATATGCGTCAATCAGCCCTATGCGGGCTGACTGCGCATATACGAGACCGTCAGACTGCGCAATAATCTGATTTATCGAAAAAATGATTGTTGGTTCTCAATGACTTACTAGTATCAAATTCTGATAGATTAAGGTTGTTGCGTAGATTCCATTCTGCGTAAAATGAAAATATTGAATGATAAACGTATTTAGTGATTTTATATAAGTAATAATGGAGAAAAAAATATTTCTTAGCTATAGTCATAAAGACAAAAAATATTTATCTGACTTTAGAAGTCATTTCAGCACTGTTAATGAAGGGGCTTTGATTTGGGATGACAGTAAAATTAGTGTAGGGCAAAACTGGAAATTTGAAATAGATAAAGCATTAAAGTCTTCAATTGCCTCAATTTTATTTGTTAGTTCTAACTTCTTGAATTCCAAATTTATAATGGAAGAGGAATTACCATATATTTTAGAGTCATCCGAGGAACAAAAGAAGTTAATATTATTGATTTTTTTGAAGCCAGTTCTTTTAGATAACTTTCCTAAGTTAGCTGAGATACAAGGTGTAAACTCACCTAATAACACTCTTCTTGATATGAATGAGGCTCAAAAAGAGAGGCTATGGGTTCAAATTATAAAAGAAATTAACGCAGTAAGTAGTTGATTATCAAAGAGGTATGGGGGTGTGAATAACATTAAAATACAAATTGTTTTCACTTGTTTTTAATTAAAAACATTTTGTTGTATATTTGTTTAAAAATATACAATCAAAATAATAGTTGGATAACAAAATAAACATATCATTCTCAAATAAGGATAATTCAATAATTGAAGACATCATGACTCATTTAGCACCTTTTGGTCGAAGTGAAGGTGTTTATATAACTAAGAGTAATCATTTTTTGGGGAAACTTAATCCACGCGTAATTAAAGAAAAAGTATTAGAATCAATTCTAACGATTGCTGTTCTTACTCCAAACTATTTCAATGATTGTGAAACTGAAATTCAATTATTTAAATCAGATACTAATAAGCCTAATTTACTCCCAATTATTATTTCTCCTTGTAGGATATCAGGAACCATCTTTGAAGAATTAAATTGTTTCAACCTAGAAGACTATCCAAGTATCGATCACCTATTAGTTGATGTCTTAAATGAAATCAGTCTGAAAGTAAAGAGGGAGAGAAGCTCTATAAGTAATTTGAATTTAGAATATGAATATGTGAGGGCTGGTTACCCTTTTGAATATCCAGAAGATCACACCCCTAAGCAATTAATCACTCCCGAAAACATCATAGGAAAATTGTCTAATGACGATAAGTTCCTTGAAATAAAGGGAAAAAGTATGGAGCCAAAATATCACGAGGGAGAAATTATTCATTGTCGAAAGATTACAAATGATATAATCACACATAATAAGTTGCTAAAGGTTGATGCCTTAGCTAAGCTTATTAAATTTGATAAATCGTATATTGTTGAATCAAAATCAAAAGGATTAGTACTAAAAAAAGTAGTTTTAAACGAATCCGGAGAGACAGTAAATTTAATTTCAATTAATCCTGAATATCCTTTAGAGACTATCGAAATAAGTGAAATAATGTCTGTGTGGAAGATTGTAAAGGTAATTCAGGTAAGATATGAAGATTAAAATGAAGTATCCGTATAACAATAGCTAACCACTTTTAAGTTAAAGTGTTAGAGATTATTTTGTAACAATAAACACACGAATTAGCATTCCCGTCAGAAGGATAATTGACTAAAAGAAATACCTCTCCCACCTGATAGCCGCTACCAATCCATAAACACTCAATGAAATTCAACCCTAAAAAAATCAAACACAAATCACATCTTTTCAGAAGTCGTAAGACTCTAATAACCAATCATTTAAACTCAAAATCTACTCAAAATAACTCTAGCCCAATTTTTGATTTACTTCCCCATTGAATTATGGAGTAAAGCAAATTAAGTCATGTGTTTTAAACATTGGTGGATTCTCATCACTTTCATTGGAGCCGCTTTCAATCAAGTAAGAGCTCAACAGGACACTATTCCCAATAAGCTAAATCTTACTGGAGATTTTAGATTTAGAATCGAGCACGACTGGAACTCCAGAAGCCCAAATGGCTCATTCAGAGCGGATAGAAGCCGGTTGAGGTATAGATTCCGATTTGGGGTCAATTATCAATTGAATCGAAACTATTCCTTTGGAGGTCGATTAAGAACAGGGAATATCAATGACCAGCAAGGACCACATGTGACCATTGGAGGGAATAAGGGAGAATTTGAATTGGTTCAAATCGGTTTAGAAAAACTGTTCTTTAAGTTTCAGAAGAATCGCTTAGAAGGGTGGATTGGTAAAA
>CAZDTI010000487.1:0-6424 GCA_964508085.1 uncultured Saprospiraceae bacterium
TTTTTTGAGCCGAATAAGCGTTTTGTTCAGCTCATAAGCATATTTCATACACTTTTCGGATGGTTATCAAATTAAAAGCAAATACCATCCAGTCTGTCATTCTGACTAAGGTAGGAATTGAGGAATTGACAGCTAGGCAAATAAAGAAAAGAAAAATATCGCTTTTTCTTTTCAAAATATGTTTATTTGTTGTTGCCTAACGCGCCTTGTACTTTCTTCTGAAAATAGGTGCAAAAATATACACTCTTAAGATTAACCAACGGTTTGGTATCAAACCTCTACTTTAAAACAACATCATCATGAAAACCATAAAAGGACCCGCTATATTTCTAGCACAATTTGTAAACGACAAAGCACCATTCGACACCCTAGACAACCTCTGCCAATGGGCCGCTGGCCTGGGCTACAAAGGTATCCAAATCCCAACTTGGGAAACACACCTGATAGATTTGAAGAAAGCAGCAAGCAGCCAAACCTATTGCGATGAACTAAAAGGAAAAGTAAATTCCTATGGTTTGGAAATTACTGAATTGTCAACACATTTACAAGGACAATTGGTGGCCGTGCACCCTGCTTACGATATTATGTTTGATGGCTTTGCGCCAAAAGAAGTACGCAATAATCCAAAAGCAAGAACAAAGTGGGCTATACAACAAGTGAAATATGCAGTAAGGGCAAGTCGTAGGTTAGGGATTAGTGTACACGCTACTTTCTCCGGTGCACTGCTTTGGCATACGATGTACCCATGGCCACAAAGGCCACAAGGTTTAGTGAAGACTGGTTTTAAAGAATTGGCAAAACGTTGGAAACCCATTCTGAATGTTTGCGACAAAGAAGGCGTTGATCTTTGTTATGAAATTCATCCGGGAGAAGATTTACACGATGGTATTTCCTTCGAGATGTTCAGAGAAGCAACCGGTAACCACAAGCATGTAAATATTCTCTACGATCCAAGTCACTTTGTTTTACAACAATTAGATTACATTGCATATATAGACCACTATCACGAGTTTATCAAAATGTTCCACGTCAAAGATGCAGAATTTAATCCGACTGGTAAGTCCGGTGTTTATGGTGGTTTCCAACCTTGGGTAAATCGTCCGGGACGTTTCCGCTCATTGGGAGATGGTCAAGTAGATTTTGTCACCATCTTTTCTAAGTTGACACAATATGGTTTTGATGGCTGGGCTGTTTTAGAATGGGAATGCTGTATTAAAGACAGCGAGCAGGGAGCAATGGAAGGAGCGCCTTTTATTCAAGATCATATCATTCAAGCGGTGACCCGAGCTTTTGATGATTTCGCAGGAGGGGAATCCGATGAGAAAATGAATCGGAAGATTTTGGGCTTGTAGTTTTGCAAACTCTTTTAGTATTTTCAAAAGATAATATTTGTACTTGTTCGGAAATAAAGTTCGCCCGCCCGCTTTAAAGGCGGTCGGACGAATGGGACGCACCAATGAGGATTCATGCGGCGGCCTTTAAAGCCGTCGCATGAACTTCACACTATCCTAATCTTCAGAATTAATAACAACAATTGAATAACAACAAAATATTTTTATCCTTTCTTCTCTCCCTCCTCTCCTTGATCACATCAGCACAGGAAACCCCTAAGCAAATCATTCGAGGAACTATAACAGACGCTCTTAGCGGCCAACCCTTAGTTGGTGCCTCCGTTTTACTCCCCGGTACAGCACCAATCAAAGGAACAACGACCGACGAAAATGGAAAATACCGCTTGGAAGATGTTCCCGTAGGTCGCCATAGCCTGGAGTCAACTTATCTCGGGTACGAATTGTTAGAAATCCCAGAAATACTAGTGGAGTCCGGAAAAGAGCTTCTTTTAAATATTGCGCTCTATGAACAATCCAGAAGTCTGGATGAGGTAGTCGTAAAATCGAGCAGAAGACAAAGCGCTTCACTTTCTCCGGTGAGTGTGCAAAGTATTACCGTAGAAGAAGTCCTTCGTTTTCCAGCGACTTTTAATGACCCGGCACGTTTGGCAACGACTTACCCTGGGGTTGTAAACACAAACGACCAAGCCAATCACATTTCCGTAAGAGGCAATTCTCCAAACAGCACAAGTTGGCGATTGGAAGGTGTTGAAATTGTCAACCCCAACCACCTCGGTGATGCGGGGACTTCAAGTGGGCGACCATCTATTAGTGGGGGAGGTGTCAATATTTTATCTGCGCAGTTATTAGGAACGTCTAATTTTTATAGTAGTGTGTTTCCGGTAGAATATGGCAATGCAATCGGAGGGATCATGGATATGCGTTTCCGAAATGGAAATGATGAAAAGCATGAATTTACTGCTCAAGCTGGTTTAGTTGGTTTCGATTTTTCCGCAGAAGGACCATTATCAAAAAAGAAAGGTATCTCTTATCTGGTGAATTATCGCTACTCTTTTGTAGGGCTGCTTACCGCAATGGGAGTTGACTTTGGAGGAGAGGCGATTTCTTTCCAAGATTTATCCTTTAATTTAAAAGTGCCTCTAAATAAAAATGCTACTCTGAAAGTTTTTGGAATAGGAGGGGAGAGTAAAAATATATTTACAGGAAAAGAAAACCCAGAAGATTGGGAAGTAGATAAGGATCGATTCAATATTAGTTTCACCAATCGAATGGGTGCTTTGGGGGCTCGTTACTCCACCCTGCTGAACGATAAGCTTTCCTTGAATGCTACCATTGTTACTTCGAGCCTTCAAACTAATAAGCAAAGTGATTTAAGAACCGACCCGCTTTTGATTGAAGAGGGCTGGGCATTTGATAGTATTACTTATCGTAAAATAGCACTGCAAACCAATCTGACTTATAAATTCCGTAAAAAACACCATTTGAAAGTCGGGTTATCTACTGTAGAACATTTCTTTGATATAAATACTAGTAATTTTTTGGACAGGTCTTTTGGTGAAGGAAAAGGATGGTTGTTGGGTGCTTTCGCTAAATGGCATTGGATGCCGATTAGTCAATTGAAATTAACAGCAGGATTACATTATGCTCATTTTACTTATACCGAAAGTCAACGTCTCGAACCACGTGCTAACATTACTTGGCAAGCTAGTCAAAAGGATGGTTTTAGTCTGGCTGCCGGGATGCATTCACAGATCCAACCCGGACAAGTTTATTTGGTGAGAGATGCTTTTGAGATACCCAATAGAAAGCTTGATTTTACAGAGTCAGTTCATCTGGTTTTGGGCTATAAACGAAAATTGAATACTTATTCTGAACTCTCCATGGAGGTTTACTATCAACAGCTTTCTAATGCTCCTATTTACCTAAATGAAATAGCTGTTCCTTACTATAATAATTTTTCCAACCTAAACGTAGTTGGAGACTTTAGAAGACTAAATTTAGTAAATGAAGGATTGGGAGCGAATTATGGGGTAGAGTTAAATTGGCAACGCTTCATTCATAATGACTATTTTTTCCTAGCCAATACCAGCCTATATCGATCTGTCTATGAAAATAGTAATGGCGAAACTACGAGTACCCGATTTGATGGCCGCTACCTTTTTAACCTGACCGGAGGAAAAGAATTCAATTGGAAAAAGAAAAGCCGTCAAAAAACGCTGGGGATAAATGCAAGAGTAACTTACGCTGGAGGGCTTAGACGTTCTCCCATAGATATGAGTTCCGCAGATTTAACGATCCCATTCGCCACTTTAGAAAACAATGACCTTCCATTTAGCATAAAACAAAAAGATTACTTTAAAATAGATTTTCGAATTTACTTGAAAAATAATAAATCGAAATACAACAGTACATTAGCACTGGATTTACAAAATCTTACCAGTCGAAAAAACGATGGCTACTATTACTATGATCATGTGCAACAAAAAGAGCTTGCGCAAAAGCAATTAGGCTTGATCCCAAACCTAAGTTATCGAATAGAGTTTTGATAACAGAACAGGTCATGTCAACTCTCCGCGACAGTGGAAAGTACATAAGACTCTGGAAGAGTCAAACCATCATTAACTCCGAATTTGAAACTGAGCCTGTCTTAAGGTTGTTGAAAGAGGGCTCGCAAAAAAAATATACATGAAAATCACCAACACAGTCCTGGGTGTCCTCTTCGCCCTTTTTGCAGCTGTTCAATACAACGACCCAGATTCCTGGAACTGGATATTATTGTACCTTTTCGTAGCAGTTGTCTCCTTTGCAGCTGCAAGGGGGCGTTACCATAAAGGTTTGCTGATGATTGCCATGGTAGGAATGCTTGCCTGGATGGCTTTTCTACTACCCGGTTTTGTTGATTGGTTACAAAACGGAATGCCAACCATCGTAGATGAAATGAAAACAACAAAACCACATATTGAAATTGTAAGAGAGTTTCTTGGATTACTCCTGGCTTTTTTAACAATAGTATTTCATTATGTGAAAGGCGCGAAGCAGGTTGAGGCTTCCGACTAATGACTTTCTGGAGAAAGAAGCCTGAAAACCTCAAGCGGCTCATTGTTCCTAGCTACAAGTATTAGTTTTCCATACTCCTTTGAGTCTATAATTTCCATGTCTCTTACCTGCCCCGAAATCGTTAATCCTCTTTCCAAAAGATTTATAGCTTCAAAATTTCCTTGTCCATCGCCTTTTAAAAAGGAACCATAACTCGCATCAAAGCGTCCAATAGTAGGTGCTACATCAAATAAATTTCCAGCCGCTATGATGTCTTTATGACCATCGGAATCTACATCAGTTACCAAGATTTTTTGAATAGGAGAAACTTGAGCTTCTATTGGTAGCGGTTTGCTTTCGAAACTTCCATTACCATCATTTTCAAAATAGGAAGAGGCAAAAGTCACTACCTTTTTTACAATAGCTCCTTCTAGTTTTTGACTTGGAAAAATTTCAGAGAAAGATTGCTGAGAAAAACTTTGATAATCTTGGTATTGCTTTTTGATCAGTGGCGATTGACTGGCCAATTCATCTAGCTGATGTAAAGGTTCTTCTTGCCCGTTTATAAAATGAGAGAGAAGTATTTCATTGCTTCCATTTTCATCCAAATCTTTTAGTCTTAATGTGACTGGTTCTGGGGCACTCGCCTCCAGGTAAGTGTTTTGACCAAGGTTTCCCGCGACCAAATCCATGTCCCCATCTGAGTCGAAATCAGCGGCAGTGATACAATTCCACCATCCTTCTGTATTAGGAATGACTTGTTTGTGGAAAACTTCGTTGACCTGTAAAAATATTGTTACAGGTATCCATTCTCCTACGATTATTAAGTCTTTTTTCTGGTCGCCATTGATGTCTATCCATAAAGCGTCGGTTATCATTCCGAGTGCAGTTGCATTTCCAAACCAGCGTTTGCTTACATCTGAGAAAAAACCATTTCCATCATTTTCTAGTAGATAGCTTTGTGGAGATTTTCCATAGTTACGATGAACCAGGCTCGTTCCAATAAAAAGATCAATGTCTCCATCCTGATCGAAATCGCAGGGGCGTACACAGGAACCTTGCTGTCTTAGATCCGGCAAACGATTTTCCGATTTAGTAAAATGCCCATCCCCATTGTTTAGGTACAAATGATCTATATTTACAATAGAATTCTCGCCTCTTTGGTTGCCTGCATTTACAAGGTATAAATCTAAATCCTTGTCATTATCCGCATCAAAAAAAGCAGCATCCGTTTCTTCGAAAGAAATATTTTGGCGCCATAAAGCTTCATCCTGCGATTGAAAAGTGCCATCCGGTTTTTGCCAGAATAAAGCCCCTGCTTGCCCATTTGCACCACAAAAATAAAAGTCTTCGAGTCCATCATTATTGACATCACCTTTTGCTAACTTAGGCCCTTCGCGGCTGAGTAACTTTGGCATTAAAGGCTCTTTTGTTAGATCGGAATAATTGTTCTCAAAGTGTTTGTACTTTAGTTTTAACTCATCAGTAATATTGGTAAAGAGTTTTTTGCTTAGGTTTTTTTTCTCTTTGCCCTTCCTTGAATTTTTATAATCTAAAGTCAAAGTACGGTTGCTTTCAATCTTCGTTAATTCTTCTTCATTCCCATCAGGCCAAACAACTAAAAGCTTATCTATTATTTTGGTGTTAGCTAAGCCAAATACTAATTCAGGTGCAGAAGCAGACTGAAAACCTCTACTGCGTGTGACTTCCTGGTATTGCATTTGTTCATCAATCCAAATATAAACCTTCGTGCCTGAACCATTTTTATTTCCTTTTGGTCCGAAGAATTTTACTTTTAAGAAATTACGTTCTAATAATTCATTCGTATTGTTTCGCAAAACAAAAGCTGGTTCGTTAATATTGTTCATCACGATATCCAAATCCCCATCATTATCTAAGTCAGCATAAGCAGCTCCTGTGCTACATGATTTTTTATCAAACCCCCATTCCGTATTAACCTTTTCAAATTGTCCATTTTTTAAATTTCGAAAAGCATAATTAACAACTTCTCCTTTTGGCATGTTTCCATAAATCAA
>CAZDTI010000488.1:0-6381 GCA_964508085.1 uncultured Saprospiraceae bacterium
GGGGGTTATCTGCAATTGAAAAAATATTCATACTCTTTTATTTATGTTTCACCCTTAAGTCTTCACGAAAATCTAAGGTTTGATATATAAAATACTCTGAAAACAGTCTTTGAGGAAAGTCTTGTTTTCGGAGTATTTTTTTGTCTTAAGGTCTTTGAATCCTTCACATGTTCGAAGCTCACTAGCTCAGGAGAATATAAGTTTAGTATTGTTCAACTTATATCCCAAAGAAGGCCGCCGGTTTTTACAAACAATATAACAGGTTTTTACATTCGACCTTTACATTCCAACTTTTGATTGCTGTAGCTCTTATTTTTGAATTATATCTTAATTGGGTCCTCCACTCAATTGAATAATTAAAAACATCATGCGTTTAGACAATCAATCTTCAACAGAGTTTCGGTATCGGACCATCATAAAGATGTACAAAGCCGGAAAAACCCAAAAGGAAATTGCTGCAGTGCTCGACTGTAGTCAGGCTTGGGTGAGTAAAGTGTTGAAGAGGTATAAGGCAGAAGGAGAAGCTATTTTTGACCTCAAAGGAAAAGCTTTAGGCCGTAAGCCATTACTGAATGAAACAAAAATGAAATTGTTAAAAGTCTTGTTAGAGAAAGGTGCTTTGGAACATGGTTTTGAGACCAATCGCTGGACGCAGGAACGTATTGCTGATTTGATAGAGCTTCATTTTGGAGTCAAGTATCATCAATCCCACATTTCCAGATTGATGCAAAAGATTAATTTTCCATTGCAAAAGGCAGAAGAAAAAAAAGAGGAACGAGATTCTTCCACTATTTAAAACTTAAGGAAGCAGGTTCAAGAATCTCCTCAACCTAAAGACTAGATTTTATTTTTTTATTTTATCACCATTAATTGACAGAATATCTCCACTTTTTGCTACTTGGTCTGCTTTTTGGAATTAGGAAGGTTATAACTTGATCGCTACCCCCCAGCGTGAAATAACTCCAAATATAAATAAATAGTATGTCTCTGTCTCATCTGATGATAACAGTAGCAGTAATGTTATGTCTGTTTCATTCTTCTAATCTTTTCGCATCGATTCCTTATCAATTAATGGGGGAGGCCGATTTTCCGAAAATTACATTTTCGGATTCCATTCCAAAGACGAAGAAGTCTGTTGAGTTAGCTTACTTTGATGGTAATACAATCAATATCAATTCGGTACATCTTCAATGGGTAACGACCAGAGAATATAAAAATAGAGGCTTTGAAATTCAACGTTCTGTAGATGGATATCATTTTGAAAGCATTGGTTTTATAGAACCCTTGGGAGATGGAAATGCAAAAAAACGGCAACGTTACCATTTTATGGATGATAAGTTACCCGGTGGCAAATACTATTATCGCTTAAAGCAAATGGGCTTTAAAGAAGTCATTAGTTATTCCGCAGTATTGCCAATCTTAATTCAAGACTTTAAAGATAATTTTTTAGCTTACCCAAGCCCTAGTCGGGGTGATTTCTATATTTCTTCTACTCAATGGCGAAAAGCCGGCGAATACTTATCCTATGAGCTCGTAAATTTGAAAGGAGAATTATTGTACAACAGTGGCCTCACAAATGATGCTGCTTTTCTGCTTTCTTTACGCAATTATCCAACGGGCGCTTATTATGTCTTAATTAAAGACGAAAGTAATGAAGTTATTGGCCAGTTGAGGATACGCCACGAGATGGATGTGGTGCGTACGGTTAAGAGTAGGTAATTTCTATTGTGCTTTAGGCAGTCATCTCTGGTATTCTATCTTCAGATTCTAGCCTAAATCCATTATTATTTTCCAGCCCAGACAACCCTTTCCATAAAATCTGCGTGTTAATAGGAAAAGGAGCGATATATTGCATTCCTAACCCTTTATATGACAGAAGCAGACTTAAAACAACTTATTGCTAACTGCCGGAAATTTGATCCCGTCAGCCAAAAGAAGATCTATCGTCATTTTTATAATTACGGTATGACCATCTGCTACCGCTATGCCCAAAACACAGAGGAGGCAAGGGAAATCTTCAATGATGGTTTTGTAAAGGCCTTCATGAAATTGGATAAATACAAGCAAGAGAGTTCCTTCAAAAGTTGGCTAAGTCGAATACTAGTCAATACGGCAATTGACAGTTACCGGAAAAAACAAAGCAGACCGCAAACTGTTGATTTGGTTTATGCTCAACATGTTGAAACGGCTGCTTCTGCCTTGGAATTATTAACCGCTAAAGATGTGATGAACCTGGTGCAAAAACTAGCGCCTTCCTATAGAATGGCTTTTAATCTTCATGTTGTCGAGGGATATACTCACCCAGAAATTGCAAAAAAGCTAGGGATTAGTGAGGGGACCTCCAAATCAAATTTGGCGAAAGCCAGAGTTAAACTTAAAGCGATGCTACAATCATTAGACGAGAAAAAAAGTAAATATGGATAATAAGGATTTTGACAAATTGTTTTCTGACAAGTTGAGCGAAACGCAGTCCTTTGAATACATGGATGCGGATTGGGATAACGTGGCGGGGAGATTAAGCTCTCCCAAGAAAAAGAAAAGGAGAGGCGGCGGATGGCTTTGGCTATTCGGATTGGGCTTTTTGTTCATGGCAGGAACCTCTATTTACTTAGCAAGTACTTTGAATAAGACAAATAAGCACCTGATAGAATTAAAGACGGCTGTAGCAGAATTGGAAAAGGAACAAACAGAAAAGGTGACTATAGAAAAAGTAGATACGATTTTCAAACAGGTAACCATCTTACAATATGACACCGTAAAGTCCACTAGAGAAAGTGAACAAGTTTTAGTAGGAAGAAGTAGTATTGGGAATAATTCGCTCTTAGAGGCGCCCGATAATATAATTAACTCCTCTACGGTACCAAATGAAAGAAAGACTCAAAAAGTAAAACTCGAAAATACATTTATAGCTAAAACAAAAAAACAAAATCATATACAGGAGCTGAATAACAACATTAAAGCAATTGAAACTAAAACTACAGCGGAAGTAATACCTAATAATGACAAGTTATTGGATATAGAAAGCCTTTGGATGAAAAGCTTAAGCTCTTCGTTGCTTTCTAGTGAAATGAAGTGGAGGCCTATTGATGACTTTCAGGAAGTGCCAGCTACCGTAAAAGTGAATAAAAAGAAAAAGCTTGCCTGGAAGTATTTAAGCATTGGTATAACTGGAGGTTCTTTTTTATCAAGAGAATTAAGCAATAGAGATAATCCTAATGGAAGTTTTGATTACGACCTCCTTGGTGATGATTTTGGATCAGTAGAATTGAAAAATAGATTTGGTTGGGATATAGGAGTAGCTTTGCAATATCAACTTGGAGCGAAATTTAGTTTAACGGGAGCTGTCCATTTTCAGCAAAATATTTATTCGGGGAATGAAGGAGCTACATCAGCACTGAAGGCCATTAGTGAGTTTGCAAGCGGAGATGATTTTTTGTTAGATAATGAATCAACTCCTAACCCAAATTCTGAAGAATCCATCAACTCTTATACTTTTAAGCAGCGTATGATTGCTTATCAATTGGGGGTAAATTACACTTTCCGAAATGGTAAAAAATGGAGACCATATGTAGGGCTCTCCGCTTCAGCAACTTCTATGATAAAACAGACTTTGTACACGGACTCAACCGTGATACCTTCTAGTGGAGGAAACAATGGTAATGTCTACGCCCCTGAATCTAGTAGAATAAAGGTCGCAGAATCAACACCTATAAATTCTTCTTTCCGTTTCACTGGCATCATACCTACGGTTGGTTTCCAATTGAGCATTAACCCCAAAATGAGTTGGCAAATGGAAGGCTGGTATCGGCAGGGATTCAATAAAGAGAAAGATTATCTCTATGGTTTACTTGGTGTTCGGACTGGAGTCTCTTATCGGTTTTAGTGAAACTAAATTAACTTGCCAGTAAAACAGGTTTATTAATCTTCCTATTGGAAAGGGAAAGTTTAGTAAACCTGTTTTTTTCAAAACCTCATTCAAAAGGTGCATCTCGTTTCTGTCAAAGGAATTGACATTCCCCTTTTGAGTATAGATTCTTACCATCCCTTCTGACTCTTAGATTTGGTTTTCCCTCCATGAAGCCGTATTTTTGCTTTTCAACAATTCTCTTACAAAATGCAGGAAAGCTACGGTACCCTTTGTAAAATCATAAACGAAATCCATGGGATAGAAGCCAAAACTATTGGCTTGGAGGCAAACCGTTCACTGGAGCGAAAGTTCGATCGAATCAAGCGACATTTTGAAGAATTGAATATCTATGTCCATAACCCAATTGGAGAAGACTATTCTTTAACACGATTGGATTGTGAAGCCTCTATCTCTGGAGATGCCACTGAAAACCTGAAAATAATAGAAGTTATAAAACCAGTTGTTTACCTCAAAGAAAATGGAGGCAATGAAATATTACAACGGGCGATCGTTATCGTAGAAGGTGCTTAATTATCCGGGACTGTTCTACCTCTGTGTCATTTCCTAGCGCAGCCCTTAAATCCCTAAAGAGCCTGTCCTGAGCCAGTCCGAACCGGAACCAGCACGTTCCGGTCAGGCGGGCGGGCGGGCTTGTCGAAGGGGAAATCTACCCGCTGACACACTTTATTGAACACGCTCAATTATCCCTTACTTTCCTCTAATCCTACCTTTATTCTCCCTATTTCTCGTAGTAAATATGTCATGGAATTTTGGAGTTTTTGCCTTTTTTAGAAAAATAAACTAAACGTATAGTTATTACTTTGTATGAGATTTAAAATTATTTGTTTATTTTCGCCTATTCTCTAAAAGGAACTTCCCTTTCGTTTCACCCTGTGTTTTTTCGCTAACTTATTTCAAAAACCGCATAGTTGTTGACTTCTGACCATTTTTGTGCAAAGTGACAAAAAGAGGAGACGGACCATATATTAAATTTTCATTATTTAGTTAAATAACTTTTTCACTCAAGGAGGAAAAGGAAAAAGGGCTTGGTACTTTATTTGAATCTTATAAAAGTGCTACTCCAGGTTTAGAACTCGCTATTTATTCTCTGTCACAAGAATTTTAAAAATCTATTTTATATGAGACACCTAATGAAATACCTATTGACGCTGTGTAGCTTTTTCTTATTTAGCTTATCGCTAAATGCGACGACTACTGTCGTGAAATCTTCCATTTCTTTCTATACAGAAAAACTCGAAATCAACTATAGTCCAGATATGATAATAGTAGATCGGAAGAGAAAGATAGTTTGTACGAAAAACAAATGTCTTGATAAATTTTATAGCACCATGAAAGAGAAGCCTTATCAGGTACTTCTAAAAGATCTGATGAGGCACCGAGATGATCTTGAACTTAATGATTGGTTGTATGCAAAACTGGTACGTAAAGCGGTAGATAAAATTTATGCAAAGGATAAGGAACTAAATCGAGCACTGGCCTGGTGGTTCTTATTAAATGAATCCGGTTATGATTGCCGGATTACTGTTTCAGAATTGATCCATGTTTTTCTATATGCACCGAGTAAAGAGAAGATGGTAGACATGGCTTCATTTAGTGAAGACGGGAAGAGGTTTTACAATCTAACTGCGAAATTGTACAACGTGGATACCAGAACCGCCGTTTTCAATAAACCAAAATTCATAGCAAATCCAGAAGGGAAAGACTTTTCTTTCAGTTTGGAAAAGATGCCAAATTTAAAGCCTAAACCGGTAGCCAAAAAAATAGCCTTCCACTACAAAGGAGAACCTAAAGAGATAACAGTGAATCTGGATAAAGTAGTTCAAGAAATTTTAATTGATTATCCGAAGTTCGATGAAATGGGAATGATGAACACCAGCCTTTCCGCAACATTGGACGAATCTCTTCGAACTGAGCTGTGGAAATTAATGGAAGGTAAATCACAACGAGAACAATTAGAAGTGCTGGCTAGTTTCACCCGTTCTGGCTTCAAATACAAATGGGACTGGGATGTCTATGATAAAGAACAACCTATGTTTGCTGAACAGGTATTCCAAAGCAAATACTCGGACCACGAAGATCGTTGCGCGCTCTATTTCTATCTTGTAAAAACAATGTTAGACTTGCCGATGATTGTGATTACACATTATAATAATAATATGACCTTAGGGGTGGCTACAGAGGAAAGGTTAAAAAGATCTTTCGATTACAAAGGAAAAAGTTTTACCATTTGCGACCCTACGCATCCTTCTTCTACGGGAGAAATTGGAAGGTATCCAAACGGATTGACAAAGAATACGGCTTCTGTGTTGGGAGAATATGGGATGTAAAACTTGAAGAAGGACGAATTGGAATATAGACAACAATAGAATAAGCAAACATTAGTCCTCCCATAAGTAGGGTGTGCACGTAAGTTTAGATCTGTCATTCCGAGTGAAGCGAAGCGGAATCGAGGA
>CAZDTI010000489.1:0-6370 GCA_964508085.1 uncultured Saprospiraceae bacterium
AACATCACGAACCTCAAAACCTGCACGCTCTCTGGAAAGTCCCCCAGGTCCTAGTGCAGAAATACGACGCTTGTGTGTGATTTCAGAAAGTGGATTCGTTTGATCTAAGTACTGAGACAACTGACTGGTTCCGAAGAAAGAGTTAATTACAGAAGAAAGTGTTCTGGCATTAATCAAGTCAATTGGAGTAAAGACCTCGTTGTCTCTTACATTCATACGCTCACGGATGGTACGTGCCATACGAGCCAAACCAACACCGAACTGAGCATACAACTGTTCTCCAACAGAACGTACACGTCTGTTACTCAAGTGATCAATATCATCAATTTCCGCTTTCTGGTTCATCAAACTTACGAGGTAAGTTACGATAAGGATGATGTCCTCTTTAGTTAATACCAAAGTATCCATCGGCACATCGTGCTCCAGTTTACGGTTGATTTTATATCGTCCAACTTCTCCAAGATTATATCTCTTATCGGAGAAGAATAATTTATCAATGATACCACGAGCTGTTTCCTCATCTGGTGGATCAGTACCTCTCAATTGCTTGTAGATATACTGTACCGCTTCCATTTCAGAACTCGATGGATCTTTTTGTAGCGTATTGTAGATAATGGAGTAATCCTCATCAATGTCTTCACGCTGCAAAATAACCGTGTCGGTTTCTGCTGCTACGATCTGCTCGATGTTTTCCTCATCTAACTCTACATCACGCTCCAAAATAATTTCGTTACGCTCAATGGTTACAACCTCTCCTGTATCCTCATCTACGAAATCTTCAGTCCATTTACGTAGTACCCGTGCAGCAAGCTTACGACCGATTGCTTTAGACAGATCATTCTTCTTGGCTGGAATTTCTTCCGCTAAGCCAAATAAGTTCAAGATTGCTTTATCAGAGTCGAATCCTATGGCACGTAATAATGTTGTTACCGGGAATTTCTTTTTACGATCAATGTACGCATACATTACCGTGTTAATATCGGTAGCAAATTCCATCCAGGCTCCTTTGAAAGGAATAACTCTGGCGGAGTATATTTTTGTCCCGTTAGGGTGGAAATTTTGTCCAAAGAATACTCCAGGGGAACGGTGCAACTGAGAAACGATCACCCGTTCTCCTCCGTTTACAACGAATGTTCCTTTTGGAGTCATGTAAGGAATATTTCCAAGGAATACATCCTGTACAATGGTTTCGAAATCTACGTGTTCTTCATCATTACAAGACAAACGAAGTTTTGCCTTTAGTGGAACACTGTAGGTCAATCCACGTTGCATACACTCTTGAATCGTGTATCGGGGAGGGTCTACGAAGTAGTCCAAGAATTCGAGCACGAAAATGTTTCGAGCGTCTGTGATTGGAAAATTTTCCTGAAAAACACGATAAAGACCTTCTATCGTTCTATTCTCAGGGGTGGTTTCTAATTGGAAAAACTCCTGGAATGATTTGAGTTGAATTTCGAGTAGGTCAGGGTATGCAGCGCCCAGTTTTATTTTCCCAAAACTGATTCGTTTTGATGCTGCACTGTTTGAGTTGTTAGATGCCATTTCAGTATAGTTTAGTTTTTTCTCCGGAAGTTTAGTAAGGCCGAGAATTTTGAAAGCTTAGGATGTCGGCTTTCACGTTTGGCTATCGTCTAAGTCGTTAAAAGTCTGTAGAGTTTACGACAACAGGCCTAGCCAATTCTAAGAATTGACTAAGCCTCTATCGTATTCATTATAAGAACAAAAGTTGCGTCATAAAGAGCTAAGGTGAATGAAGAATGAATTGTTTAAATGCGCCTAAATGACGAACATTTATTTCAATTCAACTTCTGCACCTACGCCTTCCAAGTCAGCTTTGATCTTTTCAGCTTCGTCTTTAGGTACTCCTTCTTTGATAACACCAGGAGCGCCATCAACGAGTTCTTTAGCTTCTTTCAAGCCTAAACCTAGTAAATTCTTAACAGCTTTTACTACCTGTAGTTTACTTGCACCTGCTGAGTTCAATACTACATTGAATTCAGTTTTTTCAGCTGCAGCTTCTCCGCCACCACCAGGTCCAGCAGCTACAGCTACAGCAGCAGCTGCAGGTTCGATACCGTATTCGTCTTTTAATATAGTTGCTAACTCGCTAACGTCTTTTACTGAAAGGTTTACGAGTTGTTCTGCGAAATCTTTTAAATCTGCCATGTGAACAGTTGTTTTTTAATTTGCGATTAATAATAAAATTATATCGTGCGGTTGTCTTGGAAGCTTTACAGCCGTACAAATATCTGAGTTGAATAATTTGAGCGTAACCTCGTTAATTATTCTCCTCTTTCTTCTAATGATTTCAGCAATCCAGATAAAGTGTTTCCACCAGACTGTAGCGCGCTGATTACATTCTTTGCAGGAGATTGCAACAAGGAGATAACTTCTCCGATCAAATCTTCTTTAGATTTTAATGCTGCAAGTTCCTTCAACTTATCATCTCCGAAGAATACGTCTGCGTCGATGTAAGCTGCTTTGAGGATCGGTCTTTCACCATCGTCTCCTCTAAATTCCTTCAGGATTTTACCTGGAAGGTTTGCTGTTTCTGAGAACATGATCGCTGTGTTGCCTTTAAAGGCATCATAAATCTGTGCATAACCTTTTTCTTCATCTTGCGCTTCAAGAGCCTTAATCGCTAGTGTATTTTTCACCACTTTGATTTGAACATCTTTTTCGAAACACAATCTTCTAAGGTTAGAGATTTGTTCAACAGTCATACTTGAAGAATCTGTTAAGTAAAAGAACGGGCTAGTGCTAAACTGTTCCTTCAATTCCTCAATGGCTGTCGCTTTTTCTGCTCTGGTCATTGTTTAATTTTTTTATTCGATTACTTAATAGATTTAAGATCAATTTTGATTCCTGGGCTCATTGTACTCGCTACAACAACGGACTTCATGTAAGTTCCTTTTACTGTAGATGGCTTCATTTTAATGAGCGTTCCCATTAGTTCGTTTACATTATCTGTCAGCTTATCAGCTGTAAATGAAACTCGACCAATAGAAGAGTGAATGATTCCTGTTTTATCAACACGGAAAGAGATTTTACCACCCTTTACATCTGCTACGGCAGCACCTACGTTAGGTGTTACTGTACCTGTTTTAGGGTTAGGCATTAAACCACGTGGACCAAGTGTACGTCCGATTCGACCCACCTGAGCCATTACGTTAGGTGTTGCAATCACAACATCTACGTCAGTCCAACCGCCTGATACTTTGTCGATGTATTCTTTAAGACCGACATAATCAGCACCTGCAGCTTTTGCTTCTTCTTCTTTATCAGGTGTACAAAATACAAGTACTTTTTTGGTTTTACCAGTACCGTGAGGAAGGTTTACCGTTCCACGCAAAGCCTGATCTGCTTTTCTAGGATCAACGCCCAAACGAACGTGAACATCTACAGAAGCATCGAACTTTTTAGCTGTATTTGTTTCTTTTACGAGAGCCATGGCTTCTCGCATAGTGTACAGCTTGTCCGGATCAACTTTGGCGTTAGCGGCTTTTCTTGCTTTTGAAAGCTTTGCCATTTTTAAAAATTTATTAGGTTAATAACGTTTCGATCCCGAATATCCGGGAAGGGTCGAAACTCCCTTGGATAGTAATGCCCTCTGGCATTACCCTTTTCTTTAATTATCGAATTACTTATCCCATGGTGCCGTATCCGAAACGGTCAAGCCCATAGATCGTGCTGTACCTGCTACCATCTTCATTCCTGATTCTACAGTGAAGGCGTTGAGGTCAGACATCTTATTTTCAGCGATAACTCTAATTTGGTCCCAGGTTACGGAACCAACTTTTTGACGATTGGATTCAGGAGATCCTTTTTTAAGTTTAGCTGCTTCCATCAATTGCGTTGCAGCAGGGACTGTTTTGATGATAAAACTGAAAGACTTATCAGTATAAACAGTAATTACTACTGGACAAAGTTGCCCGCGCCGGTCTTCTGTAGCTGCATTAAAACGCTTACAGAATTCCATAATATTTACTCCCTTGGCACCAAGAGCTGGACCAACTGGAGGAGACGGATTCGCTGAACCTCCCCTAACTTGTAGTTTAATAAAACCACCTATTTCTTTTGCCATTATTCTTTTCTTTTAAAATTATAAGAGTACTTAACAAAAAACGTTCAGTCTTAGGGAAGCATTCAGTATGGATCTGAAAACTAAAACTGAATATATCTTTAGCTCAATTTAAGCTTGTTTCTCTACCTGCATAAAGTTCAACTCTACCTCTGTACCTCGACCAAAAATCTTTACAATAACCTTTAGTTTCTTCTTCTCTTCGTTGACTTCTTGAATATCTCCTACGAATTCGTTGAATGGTCCGTCTACAATTTTCACGGTTTCTCCTACGATATACGGTTCGATCATTGCTTCTCCAACTTCCTGTGAGTCATCTACGATACCAAGCATTCTGTTGGCTTCTGACTGTTGCATTGGTACAGGGTTTTCCCGTCCAAGGAAGTGAATCACGTTTGGTAAATTAGCGATGGCCATGGCCACCTCACCGGTTAATTTTTCTGGGATTGCCTGAACTAGAATGTAGCCAGGTAATATGTTTCTTTCTAAAATTACTTTCTTCCCGTTTCTGATTTTGTATACCTTTTCAGATGGTACAAGAATCTGGGTTACGAAATCCTTCCAGTTTGAACGATCTATTTCAAATTCGATACGTTCTTTTATTTTCCGTTCTTTTCCGGAGATTACTCGAAGAGAGAACCATCTTTTCGGATCATATTCCTCTTCTTCCTCCTCTTCTGGCTCTTGGGCTACAACTTCTTCAGGAGCAGGGGCTGTTTCAACCTCAGTCTCTTCTTCTGTTCTAGCATCAGTGACTACCGCATCATCAGTTTCTTTAACTAAAGCATCCCATGCATCGTCATTAGCAGCAGCAGAACTGTCCTGTTCGGTTGCTTTTAATTCTTCTGCTCCAGTAGTCTGCTCAGAAACGTCTGAATTTTCTAATTCAGTATTTTCTTCTTCAGTTGGGTGGTTATCTTCAGTCATCGGTAATTAAGTGTTTAGCTCAGGTAAAAGTGATGTCTGTGGCTGTTGTGATTAATTGTAAATGAAAGAGGTAATCTGTCTGGAGATTACATCCATGACAAATACAGCTGCTGCGAAAATTAGCGAAGCAATCAATACTAAAGTAGTACTACTTTGCAATTCTGCCCATGTAGGCCAGGTTACTTTGTTGATTAATTCGTAATAACTTTCTTTGATGTATAATGTTAACTTTTCCATAATTTCTATTAAAATAGATGATTACAATCACATATGTTCACACATATTCAGTTTGCACGGGCACAAGGATTCGAACCCTGATCAAAGGTTTTGGAGACCTCTATTCTACCATTGAACTATGCCCGTAGGTTAGTCGAAACTAACGGCCGCTTAGAAGCGAATAAGCCCCGCGAAAGGCGGGGCGAAGTTATTATAAGTGCCCACTTAAAAAGTGGGCACTTATTTCTTCAAGGTTTTTCATCAGAATAAATCTAACGAAAGACCCAATTGTTGTCTGTATTACTCGATGATTTCAGTTACCTGACCTGCACCAACTGTACGTCCACCTTCACGGATTGCAAAACGAAGACCTTTCTCCATTGCAATTGTGTTGATCAACTTTACTTCAAGTGTTACGTTATCACCAGGCATTACCATTTCAACACCTTCAGGTAATTTACAATCACCAGTTACATCAGTAGTACGGAAGTAGAACTGAGGACGGTATCCGTTGAAAAATGGAGTGTGACGACCACCTTCATCTTTAGAAAGAACATATACCTCACATTTGAAGTGTTTGTGTGGTTTCACTGAATTAGGTGCACAGATTACCATACCACGCTTGATCATTTCTTTATCGATACCACGAAGCAAGATACCAGCGTTGTCACCAGCCTCACCGCGAGTCAAAATTTTACGGAACATTTCCACCCCTGTTACTACAGAAGTCAAAGGCTTTTCACCTTCAGGCATCATTCCTACGATTTCAACAGGATCAGATGTGTTGATTACACCACGTTCGATACGTCCTGTAGCAACAGTACCACGACCTGTGATAGAGAATACATCCTCAATAGGCATCAAGAATGGTTGATCAACCAAACGCTGAGGTTCTTTAATGTCAGCATCAACTGCATCCATCAAAGCTTTAATTTGTGCCTGAGCATCAGCATCATCTTCCAATGCTTTTAATGCAGAACCTGCAACGATAGAAGCGTTGTCACCGTCAAATTCGTATTGATCTAAAAGTTCACGAACTTCCATCTCAACCAATTCCAACATTTCTTCATCATCAACAAGGTCAACCTTGTTCATGAAAACTACGATACCAGGTACACCTACCTGACGTGCAAGAAGAATGTGCTC
>CAZDTI010000490.1:0-6346 GCA_964508085.1 uncultured Saprospiraceae bacterium
GTTCGTAAGCCACACACGATTACTCGCGTAACAAGGGAATTGAAGTTGAGGTTGCTCTTGAAGTTGAAAACTCTTTATTCCTAAAAACCAAAAAAAGACTATCTTTGCGCTCCTTAAATTAAATAATAAAAATTATGGCTCTTACTTGTGGAATAGTTGGTTTACCCAACGTTGGCAAATCTACTCTTTTTAATGCACTTACCTCTGCTAAAGCGCTTGCCGCTAATTATCCCTTCGCAACAAAGGAACCAAATGTAGGTATTATTACCGTTCCTGATCCAAGGTTGGATAAATTATCAGAATTGGTTAATCCTCAAAAGGTACAACCAACAACGATTGAAATAGTTGACATCGCAGGTTTGATAAAAGGAGCAAGTAAAGGAGAAGGGCTTGGAAATCAGTTCCTAGCGAATATCCGAGAAGTAACTGCAATCGTCCATGTCGTTCGTTGCTTTCAAAACGACAACATTGTTCACGTAGATGGTGATGTAAACCCAGTAAGAGATAAGGAAACCATCGACATGGAATTGTTGCTCAAAGATATGGAGACACTGGAAAAGCGGATTGAGAAGTTGAAGAAACAAGCAAAAGGCGGAAAAAAAGAAGATCAGGCAAAAGTCGAAATGGCTCAAAAATTAATGGCACACTTAGAAAGTGAAAAACCAGCCAGAAGCTACCCTGTAGAAACAGCGGACGAAGAGGATTTATTAGGCGAACTGATGTTATTGACGGGTAAGCCGATTCTATATGTATGTAATGTAGATGAAGATTCTGTTTTGAATGGAAATGAATTTACGGAACAATTTAAAGCCGCGGTGGCTGATGAAAACGCAGAAGTAATTTACATCTGTGCTGGAATCGAAGCAGATATTGCTGAGCTTGATACAAAGGAAGAACGCATGGAATTTATTGAGGAAATGGGACTCACAGAACCAGGTGTAAATCGAGTCATTCGTTCTTGCTATAGTTTGCTAAAGCTAATTACCTACTTCACCGCAGGTGAAAAGGAAGTACGAGCGTGGACAATTACCGAAGGAACAAAAGCGCCTGGTGCAGCTGGCGTAATTCATACTGACTTTGAAAAAGGTTTTATCCGAGCGGAGGTTATCAAATATGATGATTATGTTGCGCTGGGTTCTGAAAGTGCTGTTAAAGACGCAGGAAAAATGGGAGTCGAAGGAAAGGAATATGTAGTTGGAGATGGTGATGTGATGCATTTTCGGTTCAATGTGTAACCTTTCAATTCGCACTATACTCATCCAGAGAGGCCATTAAAAATAAAAGAAGCCCGATTAAATCAATATGATCTAATCGGGCTTTCTTTATTTAGTATAGGTGATTCTTTTCTTAATTACCTTTCATGAATTTTACGACTTTGGAACTATTACTTCCTGTCACTCGGATGAAATAAGCACCCGGTGTTGTAACATTTAAATCGCTGGCATTCGTTTGATACTTTCCGTTCTGGAACTCTACCAACTGCAGATAAAGTTGCTTTCCAGACTGGTCAAAGACTTCAACGGTTGCAGTTACGTTCTGACCAACTTCCCCGGCATCTATTGTCATCACTTCTAAGACCGGGTTAGGAGCAACCATGAGAATTATATCAGTTCCGAAGGACATTGTGGCTACATCAGAGTATTCGTAGCTGCCATCATAGTCTACTATCTTCAATCGGTAGTAATTCGCACCACTGTTTGGTGAAATATCCATGAAGTCATATTCCTTTAGTGTCTCAGAATCTCCCAGAATTTTAACGGTACCGATGTGCTCGAAGTTCATTCCGTCAGTAGATCTTTCCACTTCATACTGAACACTATTCTGCTCAGAAGCTGTTTTCCATTCGATGCTGGCTTTTCCGTTGTCTTTCTTCACTTCAAATTTGATGAGCTCTACTGGTAATTCACTTTTCTTAGTTACTCCTGATCCTACAGCGAATTTGAATACACCAAATGGTGGTGGATCTCCTTCTCTACTGGTAACTGTACCCGATTGTCCAGCTCCAATCGAACCTGTAATAGCTGATTGCCCATAACTCATCCAGGTTGCTTCAGGAGTTCCTTCATCAGCTAATCCGACTACTATCGTTTCTTCTAAGCTTGTCAATCCGCTGGCTCCGCCATCAGACCAGGTCAATTGAATCTCGACCCCTTCACTTCCTTCCGTCTTAATCAACTCCCAATACTGGGTATCATCGACGCCTAGTACTTGTTCTTGCGCTGAGTTTTCAAACACACCAAATGGTGGTGGGTCTCCTCTGTATTCCGCCGTAAAGCTGGAAGCACTGTTATCTAGTTTCGATATTCTCAATGGTGCATAAGTATCTGCGTTTCCAATTGGAAATTCAAAGTCCTCACTTGAACGTCCATTCTTTACAACCGGACCTTCTATATAGGCCAATTCACTACCTCCAATAATCCTAGCGTTGTCTTCTACAATTACAGGATTCTCAGTAGATGAAATAATATTTCCAGTGGTCAACTCCAAAATTCCCTTTACGATTAAAGGATTAGTCAAAGTTATACCGCTGCTATTTTCAATGGAGATATTTCCTAAATTAAAAGTTTCACCAGAGATGTTAAGGTCAGCTGGAATCGTTTGGGTTCCTGTACCATTCAGAACAAAATTCGACGAGTCGTCAATAAATAACGAACCATAGGTATCAGGACGTAATAGGTTTCCCTTCATTCCAAGAGTGGCACCTCCTGAAAGAACAACAGAAACTAGTCCTGGGTCTATCGAATTATATTGAATGTCTCCACTAATATAAACCTCCGAAGTAGAATTGCTTACTACTAATCCTACAGATTTTCCTACAATGGTCGCATCTAGAAGTAGATCAGTTATAATGTTGAATGAAACCGATGTTGTAATCTGAAGAGCTGATTGTGTGTTAAGCGTAGCCCCTGAATTTACAATGCTAAGTTTTCTAACAGTTATGGTGTTCATTGCTCCATCAATGACAGTACTTGCATTTAATAGCACTACGTGACCGTCAATTACAACTTCGTCTGTTTCGGTTGGAACCGCGCCTGAACTCCAGGTACTTTCATCAGACCAGTTTCCACTATTCACGGAAGTGATGATGTTTGCATGGGCTTCTCGAATACCCAGCACCCCCAGAAATAGAAGGAATAATAGCGTTACTCTTTTTTTCATATGTTATGTATGTTAGTGCAACAAAGAGAGACGCCTAAAAGAGGGCGTACTCCTTATTAATTCGACCAATGGCCGAGTGAATAAATAGGTCATGTAATGTGGTTCGGGTTAGCTAAATCAGATCTTACTAAATAAAGGAGAGGGGAAATATTTAAAAAGACAGTTTAGGAATAAGATAGGAAAACATTATTTAGGGAATTCCAAGTGTGATTACTTTTTGGAGGGGGAAATTCCTGTACTTCAATCTAGCAATAATTTTGCCAACTACCCTTTTTAGGGTAATAATTTAATTCATAAATTTAAATACTCTTGTTTCTGTAGTTTGTCAAACTCTTTCCGTTCATTATAGAGTAGTAACATTAATACTTACCGTTAAGTCATTTATTTTTACTCCATCTGTAGCAGAAGAATATATCATCCACAAGATTTAAGGTACTCTCCTTTTCGTACTTTCCATCCTAAACGGTAAAAACAGTCTGGGCAATAATTGACTATGCGAAAAAAAAGACTAAAAATAAAAATTTAACTTTCTCATTTTGATGTGTTATTCCTATATCGAATGTAGGAGAATAGTATAACAGTCAACTTTTCTGCCAACAAGACTCATTTCAGTGGAATAAGTTGCTAATCAATACATATGTTATATATAGTACGTAATTACATATTATCTGCCTCTTTTTCTACCCATGGAATAATCTTTGCAAATGGTAATTTGAATATTAATATTACCTATGTGTTTGCCCCTAATAACAGGAGTATTTGTAAGGAGCTGGCGCTATTTTCCAATTTAGAAAAATACATACTTTGAGGTTTTACCTAATATTGGCTGCAGTTGTTTTTTTACAGACGACAACTGTCTCAGCTCAATCCGCAGATAGTTTGTTGCAAGTGCTAGCCCAGAAGAGTGGTTCTTCGGACTATACTACGTTATATGACTTGCATTTCAAGTTAGGTGAATTGTATGGCCATCAAGGCACTGAGGAGTATGAGACATCCATTGACCATTTTTTAAAAGCATATAACATTGCAAAGGAACAAGAAAACAAAGAACACATTGCAGAATGCCTCTTCCACTTAGGTTATAGCAATGATCGTCAGAATAATTATCAGGATGCCCTACTCTATTATGCAGACTTGATTAATATGGATGATGGCCAATTCAAATCCGAACATACACCGAGAGCCTATTCCCAAATGTCATCCATTCATCAGTCTATTGGTGATTATGAAGCCGCTTTTGAATATCAAATGCAGGCCTTATCCATATACGACATTGAACAAGACATTTTAGGGAAAGTACTAGCTCATTACAACATTGGTAATATCTTTTATTATCAATCTCAGTATCAAAAAGCACTTGAACATTATCAAAAGTCTAAAAGTTTCGCTGATAAAATAAAAAATGAAAGAGCTACCTACTCTTGTCTCGCAGCACTTGGCTCGGTTCATGAAAAACTAGGCAATTATGATAAAAGTTTAGAATTCAATGAAAGGTCTTTACATCTAGCAGAAAAACTCAATTACAAGACTGGTATAGCTTACGCTAAAGGAAACATCGCCTCCAATTATAAAAAACAGGGGAAAATGGAATTGGCGGAACAAGCGATAAAGGAATCACTTATCTTAAAGAATGAAGTTGGTGATCGGGTTGGTGTCATTGGTAGTAGTATCGATTTGTCAAATTTATATCTTGAGTGGAATAAACCCGTACAAGCACTACCGCATTTGGAAGAGGCGCTTGCAACTGCCATAAAAGTTGATGCAAAAGCAAGACAACCAGAGATTTACAATACACTAGCCGCGGCTTATGACAAAATGAATGATCCCGTAAAAACTTTATTTTACACCAAAAAATATATTGCCTTAAAAGATTCTCTCATCAGTGAAAAAACACTGGAAGAAATGGGACAATCAAAGCAACGATACCAAATTAGGGAGCAAGAGCACGAAATAGCAATGCTGAAAAAGAATGATGAAATCAGAAAACAACAGTTTTACATATTTGCTATTGCATTCGTAGCTTTTCTGATGTTCTTATGGTGGTACAAATCTAAATTGGATTATCAAAATAAAGTCAATCGACTATTAGGCGAAAAGAACTCTTTATTGGCCGATAAAAATGAAGAAATTCACATCAAGAATAAGCAGTTGGAAAACTCAAATGAAGATTTACAACAATTTGCTTACGTAGCCTCACATGATTTGAAAGAACCACTCCGAATGATCAATTCCTACACCAATCTTTTGAGTCGAAGATACAATGACTTGTTCGACGAATCGGGGAAAGAATTTATGTTCTATGTTGTGGATGCCGTAAAAAGAATGGAAACATTGCTTGATGACTTACTCGATTTTTCAAGAGCTGGAACACAACCCGCTCCTACTAAATTTATTTCATTAAAAGATGTTTTGGTTATTGTAGAAGCAAATCTACGCCATCGTTTACAAACACTGAATGCTACATTAATTATAAAGAACGAGCATTTACCTAAAGTAAAAGCACATCGAACTATGCTTATCCAGCTATTACAAAACCTAGTAAGCAATGGCGTAAAATTCAAAGGAGAGAGAGATCCACAAGTTATTATCGACTGTAAAAAAGAAGAAAGTCAGTATGTTCTTTCTGTTGCTGATAATGGTATTGGTATTTCTGAAGAAAACCTAGAGAAGGTTTTTGAAATGTTCCGCCGTTTACATACTCGTGACGAATACGAAGGAACAGGGATTGGTCTAGCAACCTGTAAGAGAATCGTTACAACATGGGGCGGTGATATATGGGTTGAATCAACTGAAAATGTGGGTAGTACTTTTTTCTTTAGCTTTCCAGTTTCGGTCGCTGAGATGGAAACAGAGGTAGAGAAAGTTAGCTAAACTAGAATTAAGACCGATAAAAAAGGATTTCAGCATATGCTGAAATCCTTTTTTTATTATTAACTATTGATAAAAATTAAAGTAATTCTTGTGCAATAATAGTAAGGACAAAGTTTATAAATATTAGGAAGATACTAGCCTACCTCCTTGAGAACTAGTATCTTTAGTGCTCAACTTCATAATTACACAAATGGCGCCCAATGAATAAAAACATTTTATTATTAAGTACCAAGACTGAATTATATTGATAATAAAAAGTTCTTGGCTCTAGATGATTCCATTTGGTTCTTTTTCTTTAAAGGTGTCCAAAAGCAAA
>CAZDTI010000491.1:0-3284 GCA_964508085.1 uncultured Saprospiraceae bacterium
TCGCTTTGAGTAAGTGCATGGTTGTATTGTCGCAAGTAACCGTACCTCTTGCCGCTTTGGTTGATTTTTGAACTTTATCCATATTGAGTAATTTTAAATAGAATGTTTGCTAATAGAAAGCCTCCTTAGAGATTGTTTAAGGTTTTCCTTTATATTGTTGACAATCACCGTAAAAGGTCACCTTATTAAGTGAGGCGTCCCAAGTTAATAAGATGAATTGAATTAGAAAAGGAATTCAAGAGTTTAGAAAATATTTTCTAATCATTGGCGACTTGATTATTCGTGGATTTGTCTGGACTAACTCCTTTTGTCAAAACTAAAAGTAATGGCTTGCGCAAAAGAAAGTGCAGCTCAAGGTTTGAATAGGTTTTGGTTAGGATATTTTTTAGGATGTAGTTTTCTCTTGGGAGTCAAAATGCACTTGATGAATTAATAATTCTTCTCCTTTTATAATATTGTTATTGGGCTTATGACAGACGGAACAAGCGAATGTATAATTTTCAATAGTAGAATTAGTATCACAATCTTTACAATGGATTTCGATGGGAACCTTGATGACATTGAGCTTTACGGTTTGAAACTTTTCCTCTGCGGTAGTGACTGCTTCAAAGGCATTTTGCATCAGAATAGGTTCAACATTGGAGAGTAAACCTACTTTTAAATCTATGGCATTTAGTGTAAGTAATTCTTCTTTTGTGAATTCTGCTTCTAAAGTGTTGAATATATTTCTGACTAGGGATATTTCGTGCATGTATTGATTTTTGTACAGTGGGGCCCTGAGTTTTTAACGCTCTTTTTTATAGTGTGTTTGTTGAACGCCAAGTACGCAAAGCTCGCAAAGGTTCTTTTAATGCGTTAATTATCGTATGTGTTTTTTGCGTCTCATTTTTTTTCGCGCCTCAAGTGCTTTGCGAGCTTTGCGCTCCACAAAACGAGTTATTCTCTTCCGTTCTTTATTGTATATTATTGATCGAAAAATTCAAGAAACAGACTGCTTCAGTTCTTGCAACATGTCCAAATGCTTTTGCGCCTCCGCTAACATATCTTCTTCACTCACTAAAGTTTTTACTTCTTTCGCTTTATTTAGCATGTCTTCAAATCTTTCCTCATTAAATTCATCGGATTGATTTCCTACGTTCCAACTGGCCTCCAAAAAGTTGAGTAATGTGATCGCACGTTCATATGGAAGATTGGTGGTTCTAACATCCAAAGCTTCTTGATAATAAAAAAGTGATTTTTCAAAATTATCAGAAAGCACCGCTTGTGGGAATTTTGTAAAAGCATTTCCAAAGTTATTACAAATCATTCCGTACTCATATGGAAATTGATCTTTGGTAAAATACTCCAACGCTTCATTAAAAGAGGAATTCGCAACTCCTGCCCAAATGCTTTTCTTCTTTTTTTCACTCGGCATATCTGTATAAATGACAGCCAAATGATGATGAATATCGGCGAAAACTTCGGGCGCAGCTTCCTTGGTAAAAACCTTTAAAGCTTGGTGATAACTTTCTACGGCTGGCTTGAAAAACTGAGGATTACCATTTTGTGCCCAGGTATAAAGCAGTGTGCCTTTTCTTAGTTGCGCATTAGCCGATAATTCTATCAATTCCTCTTCATCAAATATTTTAATCGCTCTGGTCACATACCCTAAAGATTCAGAAAAGCTTTCAGATATATTCGCAATATGAGCGGCATCTAACAATAATAATCCGGTTTCTGCATTTCGATTGGTCTCTTCATAAAACTGCAGTACTTCCCACAAAGTTTCTTTAAGTTTTGCCAATAAAATTTCATCGTAAGGAATAGTCAATTGTTGCAACCATGCCTGACAAAGTGTATGTTTGATTTCCACTTTTGCTTCTTTAGAGAGGTTTGGATTATTGGCTGATTCTAAGACTTGAATAGCAGCTGTTGCATTTTGCATATCGACAAACATTAGTGCAAACTGTCGAGCAGTATAAGCCGCATATTCTTCATTTGGTGCGCTTTTGATCGCCTCTTCAAAAAAGTATATTGTTTTTTCTAAGTCGAAATTATCTGCTGTAGCTGAATAGTATCTTAAGATTGCTTGATTGTGCATCAATCGGTATTCTTCAAAGGGAGTATAGTGTGAACTTAACTCATTAGGGTCAATTGGAATACCTTGTTGTAATCTGTTTATAAAATCAAGTTCTTTTAAAAAGGAAGGGTTTGCTTTTTGCAAATAAGCATGCGTTTTTTCAAAATTATTTAGCTTCGAAAAAACAATGGCTAATAGATGTTCTCCGGTAAGCTCAATGGTCTCGGGCAAAAGAAATGGAGGTTGTACATTAAACCAATCAATTGGAAAAGCAATTTCTCCTTTTTTTATTAACAAGACATTTGCGCTTGGTGCAGGACGGCTTTCCAAGAGGTCAGAAACATCCACTAGTTCATTCAGCCGATCCTCTTTGGCCAGAAATTGTTGGAGTTGTTCGTGGTGTTCAGTTGTTGCAAAAATTGAAAGCATTTCGATTTGTTTTTAAAGTTCCTCTAGCATCTTTACGGATACCTCGTTGTAATATTTTAGCGAAAGTAATCGCCTTCTTCTCTGAATTATAGGTATCGATTTTTCTACAAATAAATTTTAAGGGGTTATCTATTGCGATATAGATCATTGCTAAATGCCACTGACCTTTTCTTTCTTGTAACCAATAGCAGACTTCCGTATTCATCAGCCATTTGTCATTTTCAAATAATGTCAAATCCACCCGTTTTCCTGGTACTTCAGCAGTGACGTTAAATGGAAGATTTGGTGGTATTCGCATGATGGAATGGTCTTATAATTTTATATTTAGAATTCCTAAACCGGGTTGTAAATCGTATGCCAGGTCTCTATCTGTATCGTCAACCTCATTGTCAATTAGCAGCTCATGCAAGGCAATTGTTTTGTCGCCTTTTAGATTTCGATCTTTCAACATATGCTGCTTTGCTTTGTGTAATTTTTTGAAAAGGTCATCACTTTTAGGGGCAACCATTAAGGTACGTTTGTCAGCGTAATAGACAACAAGCGCATTTAGATCCTTTCCGAATACTTCCACTGCCAATTCGTGATTGATTAGCAAATGAGAAGATTTCAGTTGAATTTTACTTCCAATGTTTGAAGTCGGATCGAAGTTGGATTTCAAGTTGTTTGGTGGTATAAACATGTTTTTTGTCCTGTTTCTGAGCGCAATTTTTTGATCGTTATTATAGTGTGTTTGATGAGCGTAAAGATCGCTAAGTGCGCAAAGCTCTTGTTGCGTGAAAATAAAAATATAGCATAT
>CAZDTI010000491.1:3384-6337 GCA_964508085.1 uncultured Saprospiraceae bacterium
TAATTATAGTGTGTTTGATGAGCGCAAAGATCGCTAAGTGCGCAAAGCTCTTGTTGCGTGAAAATAAAAATATAGCATATGGTTTGTCTGTTCCGGCTACATACGCCTCAAGTGCTTTGCGAGCTTAGCGCCCTTCGCGCTCCCCAATACGTCTCCAGAATACGCATAATTATAGTGTGTTTGATGAGCGCAAAGATCGCTAAGTGCGCAAAGCTCTTGTTACGCGAAAAAAACATCTAGTCTACGTTTTTAATCTGTTCCGAATTGATACGCCTCAAGTGCTTTGCGAGCCCATTCGACAAGCTCAGGACAGGCTTAGCGCCATTCGCGCTCCCCAATACGTCTCGAGAATACGCATTATTATAGTGTGTTTGATGAGCGCAAAGTTCGCTAAGTGCGCAAAGCTCTTTTTACGCGAAAATAAAAATATAGCGCGCGGATTATCTTTCCCGCAATTTCTCCAACAACAACCCTACAATCTTATCCGCTCCAGCTTTTCCCTCTTCCGTCATTCCCACATTAAACTTTGTAGAGTCAATGGCGATCAAATAAACTTCTATATCCTCCGGATAATCATCTACCAACATTTTCTTCGCATAAGAAAGGGCCTGATCCCATTTTAAACCATGTAAAAAGACCATAGGGTCATCATTAATCTCCGCATCTATTTCGGAAGCGGGGAGCTTGTAAGTTGTACCAACAGGTTCACCAGTATTAATAACCGCATCTACAAGTATAATTCGATCATGTCCTTTTAACTTGAACAAAACTTCAAAAGCAGAAGTCCCCATGTCGAAAATACTAAGATTCTCTTGGCCTTCTCCCAGTTCTTTCTTTAGTTGGTCAATTACATAAATTCCAACACCATCATCCGCTCGGACGGGATTGCCAAAACCTAATACTGCTGTTTTCTTTGTCATTTTCTCGATTGTAGTATTCATCTTCTAATGTAAGGAATTCTTTAAGGACTAGGAAAAAAGAAGCCCGCCAATTATAGTTGACGGGCTCCATATTATGGGTTTAAGGTTTTTACAATTTAAATTTAGCAAGCTCTTCCCCAGTCTTACCGTCATGTGCATGCACAGTACATACTAAACAGGAATCAAAAGAACGAGCAACCATACCAACTTCAACCGGATCATGCGGATCTTCTATTTCCGTTCCCTCCAAAGCGGATTCGATAGGGCCTGATTTACCTTCATCATCATTTGGTCCTACATTCCAAGTGGTAGGCGCAATGATTTGATAATTTTCTATGACGCCATCTTTAACTTTAATCCAGTGCGCCAATGCACCCCGGGCAGCTTCTGTCGCTCCCCAACCGATGCCATCACGCTCAGTAGGCTTGATATAAAACTCATCATTCAAACGAACTTGAGTCAACCAATCATTAATCATGGTGTACAATCTCGGAGCTTCGTGCATACGAGCCAGTACTCTTGTGAAAACAGAAGGGCCCATTTTATCCATGATGTCACCAAAGAGTGGATCTTGAATTTGGTGCGCCGCATTTGCTGGATTCGCATTCATGATTACTCTCGCCAATGGACCAGTCTCCGCAGCATGCCCCATGAAACGAGGTGCTTTTGACCAACTGTATTTATCATTGAAATCGGTATGTTCTAAACTTCTTGAATCTGTAGAAGCCGTTGGAATTGGTTCATCAAATGGATGAAGTGCGCCATCCTGATTGGTATACCAAGCGTGCTTAACGTGCTCTGCAACTTGCTTATGATCTGCAGCATGATAGTGCTTTCCATCCCAGAATCCAGAAGGAGTAATCGTTGCGCCATTACGACTTTCTATCGTTGGTTTGTTGTACATGTCTTTGTGTAAGTAGGTCCCCCAAGCTAGGAATTTACCAACACCTTGACCAAATTTATCCAAACCAAATTCAATTCCAGCACGTAGCAACAACCCTAAATCACTGTTCTTATGTGACTCGTTTTCTTCTAACCATTCCATCATGTCATCCCATGATTTGATTCTCATGTATCTTTCAATCGTACAACCCAGCCAAACAGGTTCTAACCAATCATTTCTGAATTGATTCATGATAGAGTGTGCACGAGTAATGTCCTTCAAAGTAGGCGCGCACATCACTCCACCAGGAACCATATAACTAGAGTGTGGCCACTGACCACCAAACAATGCGTATACTTCCACAGGACGACCACTTGCGGTTACTCCTGTTTGAAATGAAGTTCCGACATAAGCCGCCCAGCGTTTGACAACTTCCTGATATAATGGTTTATTAGCAAATTTCTTATTGGCCATATCCGTTGCGAAAATTGCATAAAACCATCTCGGGATACTTTGGATAGTTTCAGACGCCTGGCCAATTGCTCTAAGCAAAAGGGCATTCGGTGGAAGGGTGGTTTGCCAGGCCACATCCAATGCAGAGGAGGCGCAGTATAAATGTGAACCACCACAAATCCCACAAGCTCTTGGCGTAACTATTAACCCAGATTGGGGATCTTTTCCCGCTAGAATTTTTTCAAATCCTCGAAACATGGCGGCCTGAGTATGTGCTCTGGTCACAACGCCATTCTCCATATAGACCTTTACATCCAGATCACCTTCTACACGTCCAACGGGAGATATATTGAGTTCTTTTTTTATTGACATTTTTATTGATTTTAAGTTTTCGCTTTTGGTATGTCTGTAAGCGAGGGTTTGCGTGAATTTATTGTTATAAATGGTCTGCTATATAGAAGACTCTTTCAGTCCCTTTGGTGAAGGCAATACTTTATGTATCCCAGCTTTGAAGTAATAACCTAGCTTAGATTCCCCTTCTGGAACTTCTTTTGGTAAGACGCCTAAATATTTCATAGTTTTGAATACCGACCCTTTCTTTAGATCATTATGAGGGAATCCAGGTTCTGTACATCCTAAGCAGGGATGGTTCGCGCGGGTCTTACTGGAGTGTCGATTCCAAAGAATTCTATTACAA
>CAZDTI010000492.1:0-6313 GCA_964508085.1 uncultured Saprospiraceae bacterium
TATTTATGACCAACCATTTTCCAGTTGCAACATTTGAGTTGAAGCTTCCATTGACGGATCCGACGCTTAGTTCTTCATGGCCCCAAATACTTATCGTGATTTTGTCACTTGCTTTTATGAGGGGTTCAGATGGACGAAAGAATTGTAAAAAAGTAGAATCAGTGGTATTCAATGTGTTTTCCGACTGAAACAAGGGATGAGACTTTGTACAGCTTGAATAAGAGAGAATTGTAACTATTGCTAAGAACAAGGAGAGGGAGGACTTCAGCAAATGCTTGAACTTTAAAGTATTCATTTATGTGTTTAGTTGTTGTTTGAGTATTCAGTACGAGTTAATAACCTTCTACCTTAATGCTATAAAAATGCCAACCCTTTAGTTTTCGTTATTTACCTGTCAATTAGGCCTTTAAAATTTATGTTTTATTTTATATGTTTCATTTTGGGAAAGACGATTCCAAAAATGGGAATTGGCATCTTTTTGGGAATACAAATAGGAATAGGCGAAAACTTAAAATTCTAAATGATGAAAAAGAGGACCACCACTAAAATTTTTGTAGTAGAAGATGATCCAATGTTCCAAAAAATGGCTAAACATATTTTGGAACTCAACCCAGATCATGAAGTCCATATTTTCGGAACAGGCGAAGCCTGCATTCAACAACTACATATGAAGCCGGATATAGTCACACTGGATTATACATTGCCAGATATGACTGGAGAAGAAGTGCTGAAAAAAATAAAGCAATATAACCGGGACATTTCCGTGGTTATTCTTTCAGGGCAACAGGATGTTTCGACGGCAGTACAATTATTAAGAAAAGGCGCTTTTAATTATATAACAAAAGACGCCGAAACAAAAGAACAATTGTTGCATACCATTGCCAACATCAAACGGGAGCAGGAACTAATGGAAGAGCTTTCTTCTTTAAAAACAGAATTACAAACTAATTTTTCCTTCCAAGAAAATATTATCGGGCAAAGCCAACCTATGCTTTCCGTTTTTACGCTGTTGGAGAAGACGGTTCGTACGAATATCACAGTTTCGATTACTGGAGAAACTGGCACGGGTAAAGAAGTTATTGCAAAAGCCATCCATTACAATTCGGAAAGAAAAAAGGGTCCCTTTGTAGCTATCAATATGAGCGCCATTCCAAAAGAATTGTTAGAAAGTGAATTGTTTGGTTACGAAAAAGGAGCTTTTACGGGGGCTAATACCCGGAAAAAAGGAATATTTGAACTAGCAGATAAAGGAACTTTGTTTTTGGATGAAATCGCAGAAATGGACATTAGTATGCAAGCTAAAGTACTGCGTGTGTTACAAGAACGAGAACTTAGAAGAGTAGGGGGAGAGCAACTGGTGAAATTTGATGTTAGAATAATTGTGGCAACCCACCGGGATTTATTAGAAGAAGTAAATGAAGGTAAATTCCGCGAAGACTTGTATTATCGGATTATGGGATTGCCCATTTCGTTGCCTCCATTGCGAGACAGAGGTAATGATATCCTATTGCTAGCTAATCATTTTTTAGCGGACTTCATTAGAAGTAATAAGCTAGAGAAAATGGAGTTATCCAGATCCGCTAAAGATAAATTATTGGACCATACTTATCCCGGAAATGTTAGAGAACTAAAAGCGATTATTGACCTTGCAGCAGTACTAACCAATAATGAGCAAATAACAGCCGCCGACATTAAATTGCGAACAACAAATAAAACCACCGATTTTTTAACTTCAGAACTGACTTTTGAAGATTATAAAAAACAGATCATCAATCATTTTTTAGAAAAATACGATAACGATATTGCACTCGTTTCTAAAAAATTGGATATCGGAAAATCTACGATTTATCGAATGCTAAAATCGGATAAAGAAACACCGAAAGAGCTGGGAATGATGAATTGAATACTCTGACTAAACTACAATATACTTTTTAAAAGTCAACTCCTTTTCAATGATGTTTTTGCCAATAAAAGATCCATCCCTTAATAAGGGCGGGATGGACTTTTATTGACTGGCAAGCGCATAGACAATTGTGTAAAAAGTATCAAATACAGCTCATTACCTCACTAAAACAACCTCCGCTCTTCTATTCTTCGCTTTGCCATATACACTTTTATTTGTATGAATTGGTTTTGTTTCTCCGTAAGAAATAATTGAAATTCGACCTGCCCGGACTCCTCTTTCTATAAAGTAATTTTGTACTTCAAAACTACGGCGCTGCCCCAATTCATAGTTATATGCAGCATTTCCCTCTTCATCCGTGTGTCCGCTGATGTAAACATTGAGGTCTTCTTGTTCTTGTAAGAAACTTACCATCTCGTCAAGACGAGCCCAATACATTGGTTTAATAATGGATTTATCGGTATCAAACTCAACATGGACATTTGGTAAATAATCATGATCGAGGTCATTAATCTTGCTTCCTCCTCTTTTAGGACAGCCATTATTACTGGCGGTTCCCTTTAGGAAAGGACATAGATCCACTTTATCAGAGACGCCATCCTTGTCGGTGTCCGGGCAACCTTGATGTTCGGGTAAACCTTTTAGGAAAGGACATTCATCCACTTGGTCTATTAAACCATCCATGTCCGAATCAATAATTTGATCCATCGGACACCCCTTGTTTTGATGAGCGCCATACAGATTTGGACAAGCATCTTTAGAATCCGGAATCCCATCTTCGTCCTTGTCGTTGCAACCACCAAACCTCAAAACACCGGGAATAAATGGGCACTCATCTATCTTATCCGGGATCCCGTCCTTATCACTGTCTAAATCGGTTTTATCCTCTATTGCAACCTCCTCGATAACTTTGGGAGCCGTTGGTTTTTTATTTTTAATTCTATTTCTATTAAAATAATAGGCTGCACTTAACTCTATAGCTCCATTTCCATTGGTTGCTCCTGCGAGCTTTGAGCGATGATGGTCATAACTAATTCCGACCGCTATATTTTTTAATTGTAATCCTGTTGTTAGAATGATTGCATCTCCTTTCCTTGTTGCTAAATTAAAGTACCATGTCTTTTCTTTATTCATACGATAGGCAGCCCCTCCACCTACAATCAATTGTTTAGCCAATGCTTGTTTTGAATATTGAACTTGTCCATTTATGATCCAACGATCGTTTATTGGGAAGGAAGATTTGATATGAAAGTAAGCATGCATCGGATAAATAACGGATTCATCATCGTAAAAAGAAGCTTTAGGTTTGTTCAGATGAGCTAATGAAAAACCGATTTCATTACTTAATTTTCCAATCAAGTTGGTGTAAATTAATCCCGCACTTAGATCAGGTAATACCTGGCTGGTTTTAGAAAAATTTTCTTGATTAGATAAATCACCATTAAATCCCATTCCTTGCTGATACTGATTGTCAAATTGAAAGGCTTCAGGATCGAATCGTTGTTGAATGGCTCCAAGAGACACACCTGCACGAAGGCTACTTCCTTTACGGTTTAATTGTTTTTTATAAGAGACTTTTAGTTGTGCAGAGGCCTGCTGTAAAGAAGCCTCTCCTGCGTCAAATTGATGTGCATCTATGCCCCAAGAAAATGCTTTTCCCTTTTGCTCTATAGAAACGCCGAAAGTTCGAAAAGGGTCAGGAATGGCCGCCCACTGAGAACGATAACTTCCTGCCACTTTAAACTGAGATGCGTTTTGAAATAACCCTACACTCGCTGGGTTTCGCAAAGCATTATTTGTCGCGCTTTGGGAAAAGTGAGCATCTTGGGCTTGAAGAAAAGAACTAAGAAAAAGCAGAACGATAATTAGATTTTTACTTTGCATTTTTGTGTTTTATTGTTTGGGGAACAAAAGTAGAACCCTTTTTTAAAGTACTGATATTCAGTGTGTTATATTTATTATGTTTTTAGATGTAAACCAAAATGGTTTAAATTTCTCATTTTGGGAATGTTTTATGGTTCATGGTTAAGTAATACTTGGTTCGTTTTTATAAGTAGGTGAGGTCTTCCTTCCAACACAAATTGGGGAGTCTTCATTTTTTGGTGAACGCAAAGTTCGCTAAGCACGCAAAGTCCTCAATACGAAGCTATTATATTTTGCGTTTTCAATTTGGACACCATTTATTGAAGATCCTCACAAATTGGTACGAATCAGAGAAACCTCATCCACCCATCCACCCATCATAAATGACAGAGAACCTCTTCTATTATCCTTTACCCCAAACCATTTTTTATCGAATGATACTTACCTTTCCTGCCAATTGTTTAGTAGAACCATCGGCTTTGGTGACGCTTACACAATAGACATAGTTTCCATTTTGAACCGCTGTACCGTTTTGCATTCCGTTCCATCCTATTTGAGGATCTAACGATTCAAAAATCATTTCGCCCCAGTGGTTGTAGATATTGAACGTCATGTCAATAATGTTACTCCCTCTGACGTACAAGATGTCGTTTTCACCGTCGCCATTAGGGGTAAAAGCAGTAGGAATAAATAGATCATCTCCTGTATTCTGATTATTACCCGGGCCTGCTATTCCGTCTTCGACTTGTATGAAATTATCCTTTGTAACACTATTCTTACAACCATTGCTATTCTCAGCTGATAATGTGACGGCATAAATTCCACTTTGCGAGTAAGTATGTTGTGGATTGTTCGCTGATGAAGTATTAGTAGCGGAATTGATGTCCCCAAAATTCCATTCGATATTAGATAAACTAAGGTCATTTATTTGGAAAGAAACTGTCGTTCCTGTTGTGATGTTTTGGAGGTTGCTTGTAAAGTCAAGTTCGAATTCAGGTAACAATGTGATGTCAACTGGATTTGAAATGACGGTCGTTCCGGAAGGTAGAAGTACCTGAACCTGATAAGCCCCGGTACTGCTGGCTTCTAATGTCGTATTTGTTGCGCCACTAATTGGCCAACCGTCCTTGAACCACTGGTTGTTTTCGTTGGCATTAGAAATTAACTCACGTGTAGTGCCTGGGCAAATATTTGGAGAGCCGTTAAGGCTGATTTGAGGAGCTTCTGGATTACTCAAAACGGTAATGGGAATCATGTCAGAAACACCTACACAACCATTGATATTCGTAACTTCCACCTGATAGTCACCGCTTTCTACCACGGTAATCAAGGCCGTTGTTTCTCCCGTTGTCCAAAGGTATTCTTGGCCTTGGCTAGCGATTAAAACAACGGAATCTCCTTCATAGAAAGTTGGTTCACCAACGAGGGATACACTCACTTCAGGAAGCGGATTGACAATAACTGTTTTTGGGCTAGATTGAAAGGTATTGCCATTGTCTTGTACAACAACTTGTATCTGATGTGAACCTACTTCTAGTTCACCTGTATTGAAGTTGGGATTACTACCTGTTTGGACAATTTCGCCATCTACATAGAAATAATAATTATTATAAACGTCTGGGGAAGCATAAAGATTTACGGTCTCTCCTTCGCAAATATTAGGAACAGCATTGTTTGTGAATAGAACAGAAACTCCTTGATTTAAATCTATAATTTTTCGAACCAAATGATTGTAAGCATCTCCAACAAATATTTCCTTTGTCAATGGTGAAATGGCAATTCCTGTAGCACCGCTAAAGGTGGCCTGACTACCCATTCCATCTGTAGCACCAGTGGTTTCTAAGGTTCCTACGAAGGTGTTGACGGTACCGTCGGGAGTAATTTTTCTAACAATATAATTGTAGCCGTCAGCGACAAAAACATTCCCTAAAGAATCCACCGTAAGATCCCAAGGGTAATTAAAGGAGGCGACGTCTGATTCCCCGTCAACACCTCCAATGGTACCATTTCCCGCAAAGGTAGAAACAAAGCCTTGTGTATCTATTTTACGAATTTTATGATTCCATTCATCAGCCACCAGTATATTTCCTTCCAAGTCAAGAGTGAGGCCATATGGTCGTGAAAAACTAGCAAAACCTCCAGGGCCATCTGTAGATCCCATTACAAATGGAGTTCCGGCAATGGTACTAACCACTCCATTTTGATCAATTTTTCTAATGATATGTGTCAGGTGATCTGCCACATAAATAATTCCGGTCTCGTCGCAGACAATACCCGTCGGGTTTCCGAAAGTAGAAGAAGCACCCATACCGTCGGAGGAACCAAAATTTCCAGTACCTGCTACAGTACTTACGATTCCATCTTGGGTTACTTTCCTAATTTTATTGTTCCGGGTATCCGCAACGAGTATGTTTCCTTGGTGATCCACACAAAGCCCCCAGGGTTCATTGAATAATGCAACAGTCGTATCACCATCAATGTCCCCACTGATATTTGCCTTTCCTGCAAAAGTAGAAACTTCCCCTTCGGGTGTTATTTTTCGAATCA
>CAZDTI010000493.1:0-6306 GCA_964508085.1 uncultured Saprospiraceae bacterium
CGCTAGAATCACTCGACGCAGTGAATTCTCAACAAGACACACACGATGCCATGGAAAGTGTTCACAACGTCTGGTGGACTCGGAACAAATCATTGCCTTCTAAGAAAATTCTATTGTATCGTCAGTTGGATATTTATCCCGAGGTAAGTCCCTTATTGGTTCCAGGTTGGGAAAGTGGAGAAGCGGTTCCTCCTTTAAGTGTACCACTTTATACGACTACTGATAAAGCACCACTCAATCAATATTACCACTTAGAATTCAATCTCAATATTCGTTTTCCTTATCGGGAGTTGTTTCCAGCACGTAAAGGTCGCTGGGTAACACCGGATGATTTTGGAATGTTGATTAAGAAAGTGGAGGAGCAATTAGCGGAAGCGGAAATCAAGAAACAAAAAGTGGAAGAAAGAAAGCAGAAGATCGTGGAGCGGAAGGCGGCGCGAAAGAGCCAGCAGTTGGAGCGGAGGACAAAGCATTCCTCGACTCGCTGAGCTCGCTCGGAATGACAATGGTTTCTTAAAAATTGTCATTCCGAGCAAGCGAGGCACGAGTGCGCCGAGGAATCAAATAGATACGTTCTCCACTATCTCCAGCCCATATCCAATCAGCCCTACTCTCTTTCTAGGCGTATTAGTCAGCAATCGCAACTTCCGAATTCCCAGATCATTCAATATCTGTGCACCAATTCCAATATCCTTTTGTTCATTTTCCAAATAACGATTTAAAAATGGATTCAATGGCTCTCCATTTTTCTGCTGTTCACTGAGTGCATTCATTATTTGCAAAATGGCATCGTTTCCATCATTGTAACGCAGCAGCAGTAACAATCCTTTTCCATTTTTAGAAATCACTTCTAATGTCTTATGCAATTCCTTCTCCATTCCTTTAACCAACAAAGCGAACAACTCTCCTGTATTGGAACCTGCGTGTACTCGTGTGAGCACTGGCTCATCGATTTCCCAGTCTCCCTTTTTGATTGCAAGATGAAGCTGACTTGTTTTTGTTTCTTGAAATGCGATGACCTCAAATTGACCATAAGCTGTTTCTATCGTAATCTCTGATTTTCTTTCGATCAGTCTTTCCTGACGCATTCGGTAAGCTACCAAATCCTTGATCGTAACTATTTTCAAATCAAAGCGTTTTGCTATTTCTACCAATTCAGGCAAACGCGCCATTGTACCATCTTCATTTAAAATTTCGATTAGTACTCCAGCAGGAGAATAACCTGCCATCACCGCCAAATCTATCGCGGCCTCTGTATGTCCTGTTCTTTTCAAAACACCGCCCTCTCTAGCTATCAATGGGAAGATATGCCCTGGGCGACCGTAGTCTCCTGGTTTCGTTTCTGCTTTTGTCAATGCTTTTATACCTGTAGCTCTATCATAAGCAGAAATTCCCGTTGTACAGTTGTCCAAACGGTAATCAATAGAAACTGTAAAAGCAGTTTGGTGTAAATCCGTGTTGTCTTCTACCATCCTGTTCAACTTCAATTCTTTTGCACGTCCTTCAGTGATCGGTGTACAAACAAGGCCGCGACCATGAGTAACCATGAAGTTTATCATCTCTGGAGTGGCACATTCCGCGGCAGCGATAAAGTCTCCTTCGTTTTCCCGATCTTCGTCGTCAATGACAATGACTACCTTACCTGCTTTGATTTCGGCAATCGCCTCTTCAATGGTATTGAGTTCGAATTCCTTATTCATACGGGTCGTTTTTGTTACTGTGGTTGAAATCATGCGCAAAAATAAGTTTTTATAGAGCGGTTAAGGAATATGCAGCTTAGAATCTTTATCTAATTATCGTTTTTGTAACAACTGATTTTGAACTTGGTTTATCAGATTGGGGAAAAGAAATTAACTTTGTGAAGATCTATAGCAAAGAAAAACCTGTCAATTAAAATCAAAGCCATAAAAAATGCAAATCGATTCCAAGCTTCCCAATGTCGGAACCACTATATTTTCTGTTATGTCTGCATTGGCGAATGAACATCAAGCCATTAACCTCTCTCAGGGTTTTCCGAATTTTGACTGTCCGGAAGGCTTGAAGGAACGCGTTAACTTTCACATGCAAAATGGAAAAAATCAATATGTTCCGATGGCCGGCGTTCCATTATTGCGGGAACGGTTGGCACAAAAAATGGAAAAAAGTTATGGGCAGCCTATTGATCCAGCCTCAGAAATCACCATTACAGCCGGAGCTACCCAGGCTTTATTTACGGCCATTGCAGCTTTCGTTCGTCCTGGCGATGAAGTAATATTGATCGAACCAGCTTACGATAGTTATCGCCCTTCCATAGAAGTGGTCGGCGGCGTTCCGGTAGTTTATGAATTAACTGCTCCGGACTTCCGCATCAACTGGGATGACTTTCAACAATGCATTTCCGAAAGGACTAAGATGATCATCATCAACACGCCGCACAATCCCATTGGAAAAGTTTTATCGGAAGATGACTTATTGGCTTTGCAGAAAATCACTAATAATACAGACATCATTGTCCTTAGCGATGAAGTTTATGAACATTTAATTTTTGATGGAAAGGCACATCAAAGTGTTTTACGCTTTTCGGAATTATTCAAACGTAGCCTTATCGTTTATTCTTTTGGGAAAACGTTTCACAGTACGGGTTGGAAGATGGGTTACTGCGTAGCACCGGAATTATTAATGAAGGAATTTAGAAAAGTGCATCAGTTTAATGTTTTTTCCGTAAACTCTTTTGTGCAGTATGGCATCGCAGATTTCTTAAGTAATGAATCTTTCTATCTGGATTTGCCAAATTTCTATCAGCAAAAACGTGATTTCTTTCAAGATGCCATGGCTGGTTCTCGACTACGAGCCTTAGGTTCCGAGGGTACTTATTTTCAATTGTTTGATTATTCCTCAATTAGTGACGAAGGAGATTTGGCATTCGCAAAACGGATGACAACGGAGTTTGGGGTGGCTGCGATTCCTGTTTCCGCTTTTTATTCGAGTGGTCGGGATGAGAAGGTGATCCGGCTTTGTTTTGCAAAAACGGAAGAGGTGTTGAAGGAGGCGGGGGAGATTCTTCGTGGGCTTTGATTTTGCAAATGCAAAACACTGCGAAAGTCCTAACTTCTCTATAAACAAACTTAACATTGCATTCCTTACAATTATGAATCATACTTGACGGAGCACTAATCACTAACCACAGAACACAATCTTATGCAAAACTACGTCCCTTCCAAAAAGAAGCTCCCCTACCCCATTGGTGATGATTTTCGGGACTACCTCGATCAATACAATCGTACGATTGACCTTCCATTGGAGTATGAAGATTTGCTCCGTTTCACTACTGCAATTCCATTGTTAGATTCTAATGAGGAGGACACCCTTTGGAAGACGGTGTATTATAGCGAAGGAGACACTTTAGAAATCAACAAAGCGCTTACACATATTTATGCTTTGCTTAAAACAGATGGAAATGAAGAGGCAATTGACCACCTTACCGTAGCTCGAATTGACTATTGCGTATTTGGCAACAGTCGACCTTTTCGAATTAGAATCATAAATCGATTGAATGACAATTATGACCACTTCTATATAAAGCGAGCAGATGCTTCTCGTTTGTATGGCTTGGAGTTGGAAGATTTGCTTTCGCCAAACCGGGTAATTTATTTAGTGGATAAGGATACCTTGATTGAGGAGCATATTGCTGGTGTGCCTGGTGATGATTTTATGAAGCGATATTTGGAAGATTCTGAGTTTAATCAAATTAGGATTGCGAAGGAGTTTGTAAAATTTAATGAGCGTTGTTTTGTGAGATTGTTGGGAGATATGCGCTCTTACAATTACGTGGTAGATATAACGCCAGACATTGAAGGTTCGCAGTTTCGTTTGCGGGCCATTGATTTTGACCAGCAGTCTTATGAAGGGCGGAAAGGATTTTATCTCCCGCAGTATTTTAAAGACAATAATCCCATCATTTTCCTCGGCATTAAGCATATGAAAATGGAGACTGTCCGACAGTATCAACTGGAAGAACGAAGTTTGATCGCTGCCCGAGTAAAAACTTCCAGAACCAAATTTGACTACTTGATGCGACTTATGGTTGCGGACCAAATCTCCTCACCGAGTAAAGTAGCGCAACTAAAAAAAGAATTGGGTCAACATCATGGGAGTAATGCTTTTGACAATTGTAGTTCTATGGGGGAGGTTGTTTTGACCAATATTCAATTGTTACTGGATAAGGATTTTAGGCAGAGTATCGAGGTTTAAAATATAGAGGCAGGATTTCCTACTCCCGATCTTCCTAAGAACCTAGTCTGTTAAGTTTAAAAATCATAATAGCTCAAGCTTAAAGTGACTGGCCTCTTTAAAACCAATTTTAAAGACAGAATTGGCGTGCTACTTTCCTTTTCATAGTTATCATAACCGACTAGAAAAAGAAGGCTTTCGAAAAGGATTCCTCTATCCAAATGGCTATTTCTCAAGGGCATTCTAAGTCTTTATGCCCTTTACTTCAAGTTCATTCCTACTAAAAAAGCCTTTCTCTTTGCCTTTCTACGCCCTTTTTTAAAAAAATAAAGAATTCTTGCAACGAATCCCATTCTCAGCCTGATTAGCTAATAGAAGAATAGAAAACCAATATAGAGCCTAACGAAAACATAAAGCTATAAGACGTTTTAACTAAAAGTCCCCTGACGAAATCAGTACCAATAACACCCGGATTGGTTTCACAGGGACTTTTTTCTTCTAAAAAGATCAGCTGTAGCTTATTAAGATGCTTACACTGTAAGATTGGTCGCTGTTCAGAATAATTAGTTATATTTATAAACGATATTCGTCATATTAAATATTTATTAAATCTAAAAACGAAACGAGCCTTTTAATTTGAAAAGATATTCCCAACAAGAGATCATAGCGGGCTGTAAAAAGCAAGACCCCCGCTTTCAGAGAGCACTGGTAGAACAGTACTCGGATCAACTCATGGGAATCAGTATGCGGTATACCAGAGATCAATCCTCTGCTAAGGACATTTTGCAAGAGGGCTTAGTCAAAATCCTAAATTCATTTTCTAGTTATGAAGAACAGGGATATTTCGTTGCCTGGATGAAACGAATTGTAATTAGAACGGCTTTAAATTATTTTGATAAAGGTTGTTTTAAAAATGAGTTATATACCATTAGTGATCAACCAGAAAAATCCGTTAATCCTAGCGTTTATAGTGAATTGGCGACGGGTGAATTAATGAAGATAATTAACAAACTTCCAGACTCTTATAAAACGGTTTTCAACCTGAGGGTTATTGAAGGTTATAGTCATAGAGAAATCGCTGAGATATTGGGAATACAAGAAAGTACCTCTCGTTCAAAATTAGCAAGAGCTCGAGAAATACTTCAAAAATTTTTATGTAAATCAGAAGCAAGAAAAATGAGAATATGAAAAATGTATCGTTTTGCCATTTAAGCTATTTATCAAAAGTAAACTCCCAACAGGAAAACACTTTAATTTAATTGAGTACAAACGATAATGAATCATTTTTTTGGGTAATAATTAAATTATGAAAAATTTCGAAAAACACCTGCACGATCATTTCGATGGGCGTAAGGTAAATGTGGATAAAAATGAGCTGTGGGCTAACATTGCTCCGCAGCTAGATCCTCCCAAAAAGGACCGGAAAAAAAGTTGGTTCTTTTTCTTCCTCGGACTCGCTGCTGGCGCGACTTTACTTGGTTTGTATTTAACTACACAGCCTAAAGAAGAACCTATTGTTCTTGAAACTGTTAATACAGAGCTAGTAGAACAAGGAGAAATTGCACCATCGACTCAGAATGCAATTGTAAATCAAACCACAAATAGAATTCCAGCTGAACCTCAAAAAACGGAGGCGACTACAATCGCAATACCAAATTCGACTACAAAAGAAACAAATTATATAAATCCTAATAACATTGTAAATACATCTCCAACAAACAACTCAGTCCAAATTAAAACCAATAGCCACAACACTAGATCTACAAATACAGCTACAGTGCAGGAGGCAAACAAATCCATTTTTCAAACTTCCACTAAAAGTACAGTAACAAATAAGGATCAAGTCATTCCTTTTGCTGAAACGTTCCAGAAAGAAGCTACTACAAAAGTGCTGGAATCGAATCTACTTAATATTTCAAGTTTGTCTCTAAATCAATTTACCATTACTGGAATCGATTTAGATAAACTTCCAACTGCTCTCGAAAAGCAGCAAGAGGATTTCATCACCCCAAGCAAATCCAAACTTCGATATGGGATCGGCTTCCATGCAGGAATCAGCAAAACACAAAACATGCTTAGAGAGAACAGTTCTTCTGA
>CAZDTI010000494.1:0-1155 GCA_964508085.1 uncultured Saprospiraceae bacterium
GATTTTTGGAAATAACTAAACCCAATCAATTCCCTTCTTCAAAAGTCCCAAAGTCTCCTCCTCCTTACTCCCAGCTTCCGCTTGAAAATTATAAGTCCACTCGGCCTGGGGAGGCATACTCATCAAAATAGACTCCGTTCGACCATCAGTCTCTAAACCAAACTTAGTCCCTCTATCCCAAACCAAATTGAACTCCACATATCTACCACGTCGCTGTAATTGCCACAACTTTTCACGTTCTGTAAAACTCTTGTTTATATTTCTTTTAACCTGAGTCGTATATAAAGGAACAAAAGCTTTTCCAACCGACTGAACAAATTTCCAACGTTCCTCTTTGCTGAAACCATCTTGTGTATTCAAGTGGTCAAAGAAAATGCCTCCAATGCCGCGCGTTTCTTTTCTATGTCTGATGTAGAAATAATCATCTGCCCATTTTTTGAAAGCAGGGTAGTAGCTGTCGTGGTGTTTATCGCAGGTCTCTTTGAGCATAAGGTGAAACACCTTTGAATCTGATGGATTGACATAATGAGGGGTAAGGTCAATTCCTCCGCCAAACCACCAAGTATCTTCTCCAGTTTCAAAATAGCGCACATTCATATGAATAATTGGCACCAAAGGATGCTTGGGATGCAAGACAATAGAAACTCCAGTGGCAAAGAAATTCGGATCTTCTACTTTCAACGATGCTCTGATTTTCTCTGGTAATGTTCCATGAACAGCAGAGAAATTAACGCCCCCTTTTTCAATGATTTCTCCTTGGATAACCCGCGAACGACCACCACCGCCGCCAGGTCTTTCCCAACGGTCTTCTTTGAATTCGCCGGTGCCGTCTAATGTTTCTAAAGACATACAGATGCTGTCTTGGAGGCCTTTGAACCAGGAGGAAATTTCTTGCTTTGTCATTTTCGGTTGGTTGTATGGTGAATAGTAATAGGGCTAAAGACCTATATTATTGGACGTCGCCCTTTCAGGGCTGTGAAAAATCGCATTGGTTGTTAACCTTTCCGTTTGCAGGAAGTATTTTGTTTATGTCCTAGTTGTTGGTAAGGTCAATTACACAAGACTCTGGAAGAGTCGAGCTCACATTTACCCAGAGTCGCAATTCTTAGGTGTAACTCGCTTTTCACAGACAAGACTCTGGAGGAGTCGAACCCA
>CAZDTI010000494.1:1255-6291 GCA_964508085.1 uncultured Saprospiraceae bacterium
AATTCTTAGGTGTAACTCGCTTTTCACAGACAAGACTCTGGAGGAGTCGAACCCATATTTACCCAGAGTCGCAATTCTTAGGTGTAACTCGCTTTTCACAGACAAGACTCTGGAGGAGTCGAACCCACATTTACCCAGAGTCGCAACTCTGGGTAACCCGCTTCCCCACACGCAAGACTCTGGAGGAGTCGAACTCCACCAATCTGGAGTTGCAACTCCAGATTATCAATGGCTTAGTCTCTCCTTCGCCGCAGCCACCACCTTCTTCGTATTCCCAATAAAATACTCCTGCTCTATTTGTACAACGGGCCGCTTCAAAAAAGTATATTCTTCAAGTATCAGTTTTCTGTAATCTTTTTCCGTCAATGTTTTTTCATGAAGTCCCATCCCTCTGTATTTCATAGCTCGTCGACTAAAGAGCGCCTCGTAAGAGCCAGCAAATTTAGCCATCGCGTCCAATTCCTTTGCAGAAACATTTTTTTCCTTGATGTTTTGCTGCTCAAAATCATCCCCAATGTTAAGTTCCTTGATGATGCGTTGGCAGGTATTACAAGAGGAAAGGTGAAATACTTTTTTCATAGTTGTTTTATTGTAAAAATTCTGATTGAAAATATATCAAAACTGTTTTTCACGAAAGTGCGAATTTAAAAATAACAGTTAAGGTTTTAGTTATACAAACTTATACATCGCGATCATATCCATAAATTCTCCGTCATCTGTTCGGAGATCTTTGATCAAGCGGCCTTCTTCCATGAAGCCTAGATTTCTATAAAGATGTATGGCATTGTAATTTTGAACAGCTACCCGAAGCTTTACCTTTTTAATCATGGGGTGTTCATTTGCCCATTCTATCATTGTTTCTAACAAGGCATTTGCGACTCCCATGCTTCGAAAGGAAGGGATAATGCCTAATGCAAACTCCCCTTGATGCTTATTTCTGTTTTTTGTGCCATTAGAAAAAACGATATCACCAAGGAGCTTCCCATTTTTTTCAGCAACAAGATAAATAGATCCTTCGACTTGCTGGTGTTTTTCCAATATCGCCCTTTCGTCTTCTTCCGTATTTTGAAATTCATCAACTTGCGTCAAGCTAAATTCTGCATCGGATAATATGTCCTTAATCATTGCGATTACCCCCGCAGCATCTGATGAAGTCGCCTCACGGATGGTTATAACAGAACCGTCTTTTAGTTTAACTGATTTTGGCGGAAAGGACATGATTTATTATTTTCTCAAAGGGCTTCAAAGATACAGTCCTTGTTGAATTTTACTACAAAATGATGGTATTTTCTTTTGGAGGTTGGGAAGTAATTTTACCTTCGTGGGGTTCTGGCTTGTGACTTTGCATTAAATAATCCGCACTGTTCACTCAGAAAACAAAAGGAGTACAAAGTTTCTTAGTGAAAAGGTACCGATAGCGTTAATTTTTAATAATCCATTTAATTCTCCATTTTTAATTTACGAACTATGCCATTATTCTATTTCAAAGCAATCCATATTATCGGTTTCGTAGCCTGGTTTGCCGGCTTATTTTATCTGGTTCGAATGTTTGTGTATCATACAGAGGCCTATGACAAACCGGAGCCGGAGCAAAGCATCTTGAAGAGGCAGTTTAACTTGATGGAATGGCGGGTATACAAAATCATTTGTAATCCAGCGATGATGATTACCTTTACCTTTGGTTTTGCGATGTTGTATTATAACCCTGCATACTTGGAAGGTGGATGGATGCATATCAAACTGGCCCTTGTTTTCTTGCTGTTAGCGTATCATTTGTATTGTAAAAGAATTATTAAGCAGTTGGAGATTGGGAAGACCCGCTTCAGTTCGTTTCAGTTTCGATTGTTCAATGAATTTCCGACTTTGTTTCTTTTCTTCATCGTTTTTCTAGCGGTATTCAAAGATACAATGAATCCATTGCAGCTATTTGGAGGTATCGTTGTGTTGGCCCTCGTTTTGTTCTTGATAGCTAAGGCCTATAAGAAGTTTTCGGGACGATAGTAGAATGATTCAGTTAAGTTCTCACTTTAACAAAAAAAGCCCATCGACTTTTTAGTCGATGGGCTTTTTGTGGGTAATAGTGTACTGAGTTATGAAAAATAATTTTAAAAACTATTCTTCAACATCTTGGATAAACTCTTTGTCAGAAACCAACATAGCTGTAGTCAATAAAAAGAAAACGGAGATGGAGACTCCTATAATCGCATTAACCTCTAACAAATAGTAAATAGTGAAAAAGAATGAAAGGCTTAAAAACAAAGCCAAGCTGTAGAATGAAAAAAGAATGAATATTTTTTTCATGGTAAATCGATTTTTTGTTTTTGGAATGAATTACTCTGGTTCCTAGGGGACGTACGACAAAAAACATACCATTATTGTTCATTATATGTATTTGTCAACTAAACTTAGTGAACTCAATTTATTTTTCAATCGACTGAATATACAGATGAACGAATGAAAAAATAAACTTATTATTTAAAGTGTATACAAAAAATAGCTTCAAAACCTCTATGTTTCCTTATTCCTCTAATGTCCTCTTTTTTAGCAACTTATCGTAGAAAAAATATCTGAAACTGTTGAAGTTAATCTTCTATTATGAATAGGTTAATTTAATGTTAGTATATTTTTTAAGGTTCTTACATTTCTTTTAATGAAGAATTGACTAAAAACCGTAGTTTCGCACTCATAAAACTAAAGTTAAATGAATAGTAAGTCCATTTGCATAAAAAATGCAAAGTATGTCAATCGGGGTGCAATCAAGGAAGGAGACATTCTCATAAAGGATGGCCGTATTGACCAAATTTCTGCTAATATAACCTTTTCTGCTGATATAACAATTGATGCTGTGCATAAGTTTGTTATACCGGGTATAATTGACGATCAAGTGCATTTTCGTGACCCTGGTTTGACCCATAAAGCGGATTTATACACAGAACCACGTGCTGCTGTTGCTGGAGGGACCACTTCATTTATGGAAATGCCAAACACAAAACCTGCGGCGCTCACACAGGAATTATTGGCGGACAAGTATGCGATGGCTGCTCAAAAGTCTATTGCCAATTACTCCTTCTTTATGGGAGCTTCTAATGACAATATAGAGGAAGTGCTAAAAACAAACCCTGAAAATGTCTGTGGCCTGAAGATATTTATGGGTTCCAGTACTGGGAATATGTTAGTCGATGAAGAGAAAGTGCTAGAATCTTTGTTCCAAAAGGTGCCAATGCTAATAGCGACGCATTGTGAAGATGAAGCCACCGTTCGAGCGAATACCGCTGCACATGTTGCGGAATACGGTGAGGATATTCCAGTACATCTGCATCCAGTGATCCGATCTACGGAAGCTTGCTATTTGTCCTCATCTATGGCAATAGAATTGGCCAAGCGTTACGATACGCGCCTGCACATTCTTCATATCTCTACTGCAGATGAATTGGCTTTGTTTGAAAATGACAAGCCACTTTGGGAAAAACGAATCACTTCGGAAGTTTGTGTTCATCACTTATTTTTCAATCGGGATGATTATAAACGGCTTGGTACACATATAAAATGTAATCCAGCGATCAAATCAAAAGAGCACCAGGAAGCTTTATTTCCTGCCTTATTAGATAATCGTCTTGATATTATTGCAACAGATCACGCACCGCATTTGCTGGAAGAAAAGGCTGGGGTTTATACCAAGGCACCTTCGGGTTTACCGCTCGTTCAACATAGTTTGAATGTAATGCTGAACTTTTATCATGAAGGTAAAATCAGCTTAGAGCGTATAGTCGAAAAAATGTGTCATGCTCCAGCAGTCTGTTTTAATATTGCGGATCGAGGTTACATAGAAGAAGGATACTTCGCCGATTTGGTTATTGTCGATTTAGAGAAAGAATGGACCGTAGATCGCGAAGGCTTACATTCTAAATGTGGCTGGTCTCCTTTTGAGGGACATACCTTTAAGGGACAAGTAGAGTCAACAATAGTAAGTGGCCACTTGGCTTATCATCATGGGAAATTCGATGAAAGTAAGCAAGGGGAGCGGTTACTTTTTAAAGCTCAATAAAAAAATAAATTCTAACAAAACAATCACTAAAATAAATCATGATATTACTTCTTGGATTTTTTGCATTATCAATTATTTTTTCTTTCCTCTGTTCGATCTGGGAGGCGGTGCTTCTGAGTATTCCAGCGTCCTATGTTCAAATCAAAAAGAAAGAAGGAGGCGCCCTTGGAAAAACATTAGTGGAATTTAAAGAAAATGTCGACCAACCTTTAGCGGCTATTTTGACTTTGAATACTATAGCACATACAGTTGGAGCTATTGGAGTAGGGGCCGCAGCTACTAGTTTGTGGGGTGAAACAAATCCTTTTATTACTGGTGCAGTAGTGCCAGTTGTTATGACCTTAGCCATTTTGATTTTATCTGAGATCATTCCAAAAACATTGGGAGCCAATGGATGGGAAGGTTTAGCCCCATTTACCGTCAAATCCCTACGTATTGTTATCTGGTGCTTGTGGCCATTGGTTTGGTTGGCACAATTGATAACGAAATTTATGAAAAAGGACAAAAAGAAATCTGTTCTTAGTCGGGCGGACTTTATGGCCATGACCGAGATCGGAGCTCGTGATGGTGTTTTTGAAAAAGAAGAGTCAAAAATTCTAAAGAACTTGTTGGTATTCAATACGGTTCGTGCGGAAGATATTATGACCCCAAGAACGGTAGTGACCTCGAGCCCTGAGGAAACTTCTATCCAAGAATTTTATGATGCTCATCGAGGCAAACTTCGCTTCTCCAGAATTCCTTTATTTCAGAAAGGGAACCGAGATGATGTAAATAGCTTCTTCTTAAAAGGAGATATGTTGGATAAAATTATCCAGGGGAATGGTGAAGATTCATTGAAAAGCATTGCACGACCTATTTCAATAATGAATGAAAAAATATTATTACCAGATCTTTTTAATAGTATGATGGAGAAAAGAGAACACATCGCTTTAGTGGTTGATGAGTTCGGTGGAATGTCTGGTATCGTTACAATGGAAGATGTAATTGAGAC
>CAZDTI010000495.1:0-6268 GCA_964508085.1 uncultured Saprospiraceae bacterium
TCTGCACGTTCCACAAATCCGAATAAATTCCTTGTTTTACTAATAACGCTTGATGTGTTCCACTCTCTACAATACGTCCATCTTTTAACACGATAATTTTGTTTGCATGACGAAGCGTGGAAAGTCGGTGAGCGATAATTAAAGCGGTTTTCCCTTCTGTCAATTGATTTAGACTTTGTTGAATCGCTCGTTCCGTTTCGGTATCAACGGCACTGGTTGCTTCATCTAAAATCAGAATGGGTGCATTTTTTAAAATGGCTCTTGCAATACTTAAACGTTGTCGTTGTCCGCCAGAGAGCTTAACGCCTCGTTCGCCAACTATTGATTCATAAGTTTGGGGCAACTGCATAATGAAATCATGCAATTCCGCTTTTTTTGCTGCTTTGATAATTTCTGCGGTCGAAACATTGCCCATACCATAGGAAATATTTTCGGCAATTGTTCCGTGAAAGAGGTAAACATCCTGGCTAACTAAACCGATGTTTTTTCTCAAAAAAGCCAAATCCCAATTTTTTAAATTTTGATTGTCAATTTTAATTTCACCAGTATTAACATCGTACAAACGAAGTAATAATTTTATCAAAGTCGTTTTTCCAGAACCTGTTGTACCCGCAATTCCAACCGTTTCGCCAGCTTTTATATTGATGGAAATACCATTGATGATTTTCAAACCATTTGGATAGGAAAAATGAATATTCTGCAAAGCGATATCGCCTCTTACGGTTTCGATTTGCACAGGCTTGTCCGGATTTGGAATTTCGTTTGGGGCGTCGATTAAACCAAAAACTCGTCTTACACTGGCTTTTGCCCGTTCTAATTCATCGAATATACTTCCCAAACGAGTGAGCGGCCAAAGCACTCGCTGAATCATCATTCCAAAAAGCGTCAATTCACCAACCGTCAATTTTCCATTTCCTATCATAATCCAATAGGCACCCCAAGCCATCGTTGCACCAAAACTGATCGCAATTAACATTCTAATCAATGGAACATAAGCAGCCGAAAATTTAATGGCTTGAAAGTTCTTATCTCGATAATTTTCAGAAACTTTTTCTACTCGTTCTGTTTCGTAACTTTCTGCGGTAAAACTTTTAATGACTAAAATTCCTGAAATATTATTTTCTAAGCGACTGCCTAATTCACCAACGGCTTTCCGAACATCTCTATAATAAGGTCCAATTAAACGCTGAAAATAAAAATTGCCAATAAGAATCAGTGGAATAGGTAGAAATCCAATTAAAGTTAATTCCCAGGAAACACCAAACAGCCAAATCGAAGCGAAAAGGATTAGGGTTATTAATTGTATAATGTCATTAAAACCTGTGTTTAAAAAGCGTTCTAGTTGATTGATGTCATCATTTAGGATTGCCATTAAATTACCGGTTCGGTTATTTTCAAAATAAGCAATTTCCCGACTTTGCATTTGTTTGTAAGCATCTAGACGCAGGTCATGCTGTACTCTTTGAGCCAATCGCATGAAACCCAATTTCATTAACCATTCTGTAAAACTTTCGATACCGAAAATAATAATGATTAAAAGTCCGAAAAAAATAGCAACAGAGAATGGTGTCGAAATATTGAAATATTCTGCTATCCAGGTCGGTGTATTTCCGCTAACAGAATCAATTAACCAACCAACCATAATGGGCGGCATCATATCCACAATCTTATTGATAATACTTATAAGAATCGTAAAGTTTATCTTTCCAGAATACGCACCTAAATACTTAAAGAGTCTTCGCAGTTCCATGGCCACGAAAGTACAATTATTCCACCATAAATAGCTAAAGGTTTTTATCGCGCTATTGTCTTATACTTAGGGATAAAAGTGGGGATATGAGGCGGAGTAGAAGAAAATCTCCAGATATAAACCCTAATGTAGAGGTAGTTCGACTTATGGTTTATTAAGCCAGACTTATGGCCGTTTTGTTTCTACTTCGCGCTTATAAAAACTCCCGCTTTACAAACCGCTTCTTCCCAATGTCTTTATAAAACGATTTAAGATGATCCAACACAAATCGGCGATTCTTCTTCGTCAAGTAAGGCAAGCTTTCGCAATAAGAAATAATTTCCTCCTTCTTCGAATTAAATAAGTCCAAGGTGCTCTTTAATTCTTTCTCATCATTAAAGCTCCCTAAAAAAATACGATCCGTTAATTCTTGTTGATCATAATCTGGATTGACTCTGGCATAATCAGTGTGGACCAATCCAGAATAATCAAAGTCATAAGGAATAATAATGTCTTTCTTACTGGTTTCTGAAGTAAAGACTTTTACGTTATGCAGCTTGGTAAAATCCCAATCGGTATTGCTAATCATATATTGAAATAGCGAAACGGTGTTATAGTGATCTCGCTCTAATTGTGCTAAAGGAATATCACGTTCTTTTGTTCTTTTTGCTTCTAGTCGCTGAGCCAGTTCCTTGTTGCCTTCTATGATAAATCCATATCTTTCAGATGAATTATGATTTCGAGTATTGAGGTAAGTTATTTTAACCAATTGAACCCGAAAACTTTTATCTGTAAGGATATTCAAAAGCTTATAAGTTAAAAATTCCTTTAAAATGTTTTGCTGTCCTTTGGCTGTATTTCTCTCCAGGCAGTGTGTAACCAATTTCAATTTTTGATCTCCATTAATCATAATTGCCTCTGGATTCCCTCTGGCAAAGTTCATCATAACCGGAGGAATATCACAAATGGCTCTCCTCGATTTACCCCTTGGCCGAATCTGAATCAATTGCCTGATTTCTTTCCCGTTATTTGTTGTATAGCTCATCCAGGCATCCTGATAATTAATGGTTTTTTTATTTTCAATTAATCTATCAAAATCTGATTCCAAGGTAATTTCCAGACAAGCCTCATGATAAAAACTACTAAAGATTGTACGCTGCGCAGCAACTTCTGGAGCCAGTGGACCTTGCGCAGCAGCCATACTCAGGATGCAAATGTAAATCGAAGTAAAAATTAATTTTTTCAAAAGGCTTGTACTTTTCATGGTTTTAAATATTTGGTTTAAATGGGTTCGGAATAAAGGACAGGTGTTTTCCTCTTTAGGTTGCACGATGATCATTTATGTGAGCAAGGTAGAGGTTATGACTTTGATAGATCCTTCTGATTCTACAGTCTAGTTTGTTTTTTAGACGAAATCACAAACATCAGGAAAGAACCATATAAGTCAAATAAAATGCCTTTGCCGTTGTTGAATATTATACCTGAATTGGTATTGGAAAATGTAGCTTAGACCTTTATAACCTGTTCATGCCCCAAAGATAAGGGGGTAAGGGAGGGGAATCGTTCTATTTTGTAAATCAGAACTTATTTTGGGATTTCGAGTCGATTTGAGGGTAGGGGATGAGGCAAATGAGGCTTCCCCCTATTTCGCATTAAATTTCGCGTTTGTAGGAAACCCCATCTACCCATCCACCCATCCACCCATCTACCTCATCCACCGTTAAAACAACCTTGAACTTTCGTTAGGAATTATACTATTTAACCACTTCTTTCCAATAAGCTTTAGGTGTTTTCCCCGTCATTTTTTTAAAGAAAGTATTAAATACTGTTTTAGAATTGAAACCACTTTCATAGGCCAGTCCGAGAATAGTCAAATGTTGAAAAGAAGGGTCTGCAACTTTTGATTTGAAATTTTCCAAACGATAGGAATTGATGAATTCTGAAAAGTTTTTGTCAAAACCTTCACTAAGCAGTTGCGACAAATGATTAGGAGGGATTTCCACCATGGTAGCTAAAGCACGAAGTGTCAATTGAGAATCGAGGTAAGGTTTTTCTTCCTTCATCAAAGTGTTCAATTGAGTCTTATATCGCTCAATTGATGCTCGGTTGAGTAATGACTTTTTGTATTTCTTTTTGGAGGAATCAAAGGAAGTTGCTTTACCAAAAAACTGCTTCATCAATTCTTGGAAGCGAGGATTCGAGCGAAGCGACTTGACGATGGGCTCCGTATAAAGTAGTAAGACCAACGGTAGCCGATATTCAATGGCCTGTTCCAACATATCAATAGCTTCTTCGTGTTTCCCCATCATTGCTTTAAGGAGAATTAAGAAATTCATCGCACTACCGACTGAGTCCGTTTGTAACATGGCCTCCAACTCAACGATGCATTTTTGGGTGTTTGATTGATCTCCTAAAGCCGCATAGGCTAATGCCGTTCCTCCAAGCTTGGTCAGAAAACCTCTTTGCTTATCTGGAAGGTTTTGAAAAAAGGCCAAAGCCTTCTTAGGTTTTCCGGTAAGCAGTAAGATTTCACCAAGATATATATTTGGAAAAGGTAAGTCAGGTTTTATAGAGAGGCTTTTTTCAAAGTACGGAACAGCTTTTTCATATTCTTCCATTAAATAAAAAATGAACCCTTTGAAGTGAATATTCATTGCAGAAAAAGGATCAATTTGCAAAGCTTTGTCAATGTAATTTAAGGAGGCATCAAATTTACCCTCTACTGCGAGTAGATTGGACATCGTTAAATAAGTTTCATCAGTTGGGCGCAATTCCATGGCCTTGAGGATGTGTTTGTAGCCTCCTTCAAAATCCCAGTTTTGCCAGGTGCAAATCCAGGAAAGATTGCGTTGAGATTCTGGCAAGCTGTCGTCCAACTCAAGTGCCTTATCCAAGAAAGGTCTGGCTTTGATAAAGGCTTCTTTGGGTGGCATGAGCCCCATTGCTCCAAGAAAGGTGTAACCTTGATTGATGTCCAAATAGGCTAAAGTGAAATTCGGTTGTTGTGCAATGAGATCTTCAAAAATTGTAATGGCTTTGTCGGTGTCGGACCGGGTCAATTTCATTAAATAATACCTTCCTTTCAAGTAAAGCTGATAAGCTTCTACAGGGATATCGGGAACATCTACCAATTGATCTTCAATATCAAAATGCCCCAGATGCTCTCGTAATTTATCGGCAATCAACAAACTGATTTCGTCCTGAACGGCAAAGATGTCTTCCATGGATCGATCGAAGGTTTCTGACCAGAAGTGGAAATCATTCGCTACGTCAATGAGCTGTGCGGTTAGCCGCATCTTGTCCCCGGACAAGCGAATACTGCCTTCCAAAATGGTAGAGACATTTAACTCCTCTCCAATTTGAGCGATAGGAATATTTTTATTTTTAAAAAAGAAAGAAGAGGTTCGGGAAGTAACTTTTAGTTCTTTTATTTTGGCAAGAGCATTGATGATTTCTTCCGTCATCCCATCGCTGAAATATTCATTGTCTGCACTGGAACTCATGTTGACAAAAGGAAGAACCGCAATCGTTTTACTGACTACTTCTTGCTTGCCTTTAAGTTCGGAACGCTTTGGGAGTTTTATCCCTATGTTTTTCACCGCAAAAACTTCAACGGGGTTTGTAATGTTTTTTAACCCAAAAGAGCCCAACGACTGTGTTGAAATTTGAGGATGGTTTTTAACTTCATCATTTAGTCTTCCAGATAATAAAATGGCACCAGCTACCCCCATGCTTTCGATTCGAGAAGCGAAATTAACGCCGTCACCATAAATATCTGTCCCATCAAAAACGATGTCCCCGATATGCAATCCAATTCTCAGCGGAACAATTTCACCCGAGCTTAATTCTTTTTGAATGGCAATGGCACATTCTACTGCCTCTACACCACTCTGAAAAACGCTTAGGGTTCCATCGCCAAAATATTGCAGAATTTCTCCATTGTAAACCTGGTGTTCCTGATCAAAAACTTTGCGGTGGCGAGTTCGGACGGTAGCAGCTTTGGTCTCATTTTGCTGCATCAAAGCAGTATAGCCCACTATATCTGTGAACATAATGGCGGCGAGTCGACGGGTATTCTTTGTTTTCATCATATTTGGTTTGATAGGGAAGTCGGGCGTAAAGATAGGGCTTTCCATTCTTCCGGCGTATTTCTTTGGACAAATAGATTCGAAACATCGAATTAACACCAATGAAGACCTAATAAAAGGCTGGAATGTTGGCTGACAGAGGTTATGAAGTGAGTCGTTAGAAATGCATGACATTCACGGAGTAACTTAGAGAGGTGGCAATCATTTCTACTCCTTACAAAAAAGCGCTCGGTTTAATTGAAATGTAAATAACTGATTTTGAATTGATTAGGTGAAGCGTATTTTAAGCTTTTAAAATAGTTGCTTTTAATTTTGGTTGTAGATAAACATTATAGCATTTTAATAGTTATACTATTATTAAAGATAGTTAAGCTTTATAGAGCTTTCAAAAAATGTAATTATGCGAATCACGATCAAGAATAATGCGGAGTTGCCTAAGAAATATTTACGA
>CAZDTI010000496.1:0-6260 GCA_964508085.1 uncultured Saprospiraceae bacterium
CCCCAAATTGGAAAATTAAATGCATTAATATGTACAGCTACTCCTTCTTTTGGGACCATAATATGTTGTCCAATAAAGGTACCTTCTTTAGAAAGATTTGCCATTTCTCCATCTACAAAGAAAGTTTGATCTGGGAATTTTTTTCTAAGACTGGCGTTTGCAAAAAGATTACCTATCCCTCCCTCAATATCAACCCAACTGTCTGATTTAGTAGCTCCTGTCTTATAACTAACATCATAATAGCTCTTCCTTCTTTCATGAAGATATAAGGCCAAAGCTTTGATCATACGTCCTCTTTGCTGAAATGTCATTTTTCGCAATGCGGGATTTCCGACCTTTCGACCATAATCAAGCATGTCACCAAAATCGAGCCCTTTACTCGTTGCGTAACCTATGATTTCACCATTTGCTCCATCAAATAGAGGAGCTCCATCTCCATCTCCTGTGACCCATTGGCCAAGTGCATAATTTTTAAGTTTCATATTGATCGGGTTGTACTTTTTGCGAAGTTAAAAGGAAGGTTTGAATCTTACACATAAAAAAAATGTTTTTTTATGTGTAAGATTCAAGAATAGAAAAATGCAAGATATAAGAATTACGGTACAAGTCTAACACGCTAGAATTCATGCTTTAAGCATCATTTCTGAGACCTCTAGTCTAAAATCGAGCCCAATCAACTTTTCACCTAAAAATCTTATTCTTACGTTAAAATTACCAAAGATGGAAGGGTTCTGTTACTTTTGCGGTTCTAAAATCGGTATACAGCTAAATAATTGTATACATCAAGGATTAAAAAAATTAAAAAACATTCAATGAATTACTCGAAAAAGACGATTATCACTATTATGTTGGCTGCTTTCGTCATGACTACAACTGCTTTCGCACAAAAATTTGGTCATATCAATTCACAGCAATTACTTGTTGAATCACCTCTAGTAAAAGCGGCAGATGAAAAACTAAAAACTTTTCAAGAAGGCTTAATTGAAAAAGGACAGACTATGGTACAAACTTTTGAAGCAGATTATAAGCAATATGTTTCAGAGGTAGATGCAGGAGGATTAAGTAAAGTGCAAATGGGTCAAAGAGAAGCTAAACTAGGTCTAGCTCAAGAAGCTATTCAGAAATACGAAGTTGAAGTACAACAAAAAATTGCTAAGAAGAGAGAAGAATTGTATAAGCCGATCCTTGATGAAGCTAAAGTAGCGATTGATGCCATTGGTGCAGAAGGTAACTATACAATGATCTTTGATACTGGAACTAATGGGTTATTGTTTGCAGTAGAAGGTGAAGATTTATTGCCAAAAGTAAAAGCTAAACTCGGTTGGTAAAAACTATTTTATCATTTGTAACTGAATATAATTATAAAGCATTTGGCGATCAATTACTCCTTGTATTTGATCGCCATTTTTAATAATAGCAATAGCTGCCCCTTTTATATTCATGTCTTCATGCAAATTATCTAAGGTCTGATCAACATCTGCTATATATATACTCTTACTCATATATTCACTAGCCGGCTTATCCAAATCATCTTTTTTATATGCTTCTTTGATAAACAATTCAGGTAAAATCCCTGAGACATTCCCCATGCTATCATATACCAGATAGTTTTTTTCTCCACCCCTTATATATCTTTCGAACACCTCTCTAAGCGAAGTAGAAAGGTGTAATTTCGTAAATGTCGTATTCATTAAATCTCTTGCAGAAATTTTAGACAACTTACTTTTCATTAGGACTTGCTTGTTTTCTGATGTAGCCATAACAAAAACAAATACGCCAATGAAAATGAGCATTATATGTTGCGTTGTAAATCCAATAAAAACAAATAACCCCGCCAAAACCTTTCCAACAAGAGAAGCATATTTAGTACCTATGACTTTACCATACTTCATAGATAGAAATGCTCGTAATATCCGGCCTCCATCCATCGGAAAAGCAGGGACTAGATTAAAAACAAACAGGACACAATTGATCCAAATCAACAATGCTAAGAAACCTTGTGGTGTAGCAATCAGTTCAAGAGATTCGTCTGGATTAGAAATGGTTTCAACTGAAAAAAAAATGAGTACTCCTATAAATAGAAATAAAGCTATTACTAGATTCACAAGGGGACCAGCAATAGCAATTATTAATTCATGAATTGGCTTTTCTGGCAATTTTTGTAGTCTTGCAATTCCACCTATTGGCGAAATAATTATGTCTAAGGTCTTGACCCCATACTTTCTTGCGGTCAAAGCATGTCCATATTCATGTAAAATAACACAGACAAACATGAGTATAATAAACAATGCATATGAAAAAATTGCTATCGAACTAGCACCATTATACCATCCAGCACCTATTAATATTAAAAACAAAAGGCTGAAAGTCCAATGAACTTTGACTGGAATTCCCCAATATGTACCTGCATGAAATGATTTCATATACGTTGTTATTTCCTTATACGATCAAGGAATGCATCCAACGTAAAGGTCAATTTGTTGGTTGCAAAATAGGTTCGTAAATTCTTCCTCTAAGGATATTTCTGCTTATGACCAATTTTTGGATTTCGCTTGTTCCTTCATAGATTTGAGTGATTTTGGCATCACGCATCAACCGCTCGACATGGTATTCTTTCACAAATCCATATCCGCCATGAATTTGGACAGCCTCTACAGTATGTCTCATGGCTACATCCGAAGCAAACAATTTTGCCATACTACTGGCTGAATCATATTCTCCACCTATATCTTTTAGCCATGCTGCTCTATGCACGAGAAGGCGAGCAGCTTCGATCTCGGTAGCCATATCTGCCAATTTGAAAGCAATCGCTTGATGTTTAGCAATTGGCTTTCCGAAAGCTTCTCTTTGTTTAGAATATTTTAATGATAACTCGTATGCCCCTGATGCTATTCCTAATGCCTGAGCAGCGATACCAATCCTTCCTCCTGAGAGCACTTTCATTGCAAATTTGAAACCGAATCCATCCTCTCCGATTCTATTTTCTTTAGGAACCTTAACATCATTGTATAGGATAGTATGTGTATCGGAAGATCTAATTCCTAGCTTATCTTCTTTTGCTCCGATCTCTACCCCTTCCCAACTAGACTCTACTATAAATGCATTAATTCCTTTATGTTTTTTCTCTGGATTTGTTTGAGCTACGACTAGATGAACACTAGAGCTACTTCCATTTGTAATCCAGTTTTTCGTACCGTTCAATAGATAATAATCTCCCATATCCACAGCAGTGGTTCTTTGAGACGTAGCATCACTACCTGCTTCGGGTTCTGACAAACAAAAAGCTCCAATCCATTCGCCTGTAGCTAATTTAGTCAGATATTTTAATTTTTGACTCTCAGTACCGTAAGTCTCTAAACCCCAGCATACGAGAGAATTATTGACAGACATGCATACTGAACAAGAATTGTCTATTTTGGAAATTTCTTCTATTGCTAATGCATAACTTATAGAGTCCATTCCTCCTCCTCCATAATCTGGAGAAACCATCATTCCCATGAAACCTAGTTCACCCATCATCTTAATCTGTTCACTAGCGAATTTCATATGCGTATCTCTTTCGATAACTCCAGGTAAGCATTCTCTTTGAGCAAATTCTCTTGCAGCTTCTTGTACGGCTATTTGCTCTTCTGTTAAATCAAATTTCATAAATTTCTTTGTTAGGTCTTACAAAAGTCGCTTTTTATACAATGTATTTCAAACGAATTGGTTTTAAAATGTAGAATTTATTTTAGAAAACGGTTCAAAGCATCTTATCCAGCACTAATCACTTCCATCAAGGTTCTGAACGCTCCAAATTTGCCATTGTATCTTTTTTGATGTTTTTCTTGTAGTCTTGGAGCATTTTGCATTTGATATCTTTCGTACTCTTCTCGGCTTGGAGATAAGTATTGTATAGCATAAGTAGTACCGCCTTCACTTCCTTCCGTCAAAATCTTGTGCATTTGATATGTTTCAAAAGCTCCTGTAGCCATGACTTCTGGAATATGGATGTCAATCATCCATTTTATCCATTCTGCTTCAACTGAATTGTCTATAATAACTGTAACATTATACAATATCTTCATAATTATATTTAATTGAGCGTAAAAATACTAAATCAAAATGGATGTCGCCGATTAGAACTAATACTTATTTTTAACAATACAAAAACAAGGCTTACAATAATAAATTCCCATTCAAAACGTCATACTTATCAAGGTTTTGAACAACTTAATTTTATAATATTTTAATTCAAGGCATCCTCGGTATGGTTTTTGATATTAAAATTAATCGTAATATGTATAAGGCTAATATTAATACATTTCTCATTGATTTAAGCTTGTAAATAATAAATATATTCGCTTATGAAAATAGTAATTGCTTTTATTTTTGTTTCTCTTCCTTCTTTATTTGTGATAGGTAATAAAGAGTTAGCCTCAACTTATATTGGAAATTATAAAGAAATTGCTATTGAAGAAATGCATAGAACAGGAATACCTGCTAGCATAAAATTGGCACAAGGACTCTTGGAATCAAACTGGGGAAGAAGTGATCTGGCTACTTCAGCAAATAACCATTTTGGTATTAAATGTGGAGGTGCTTGGGATGGTGATACATTCTATAAAGAAGATGACGACAAGGATGAAAAAGGTAAATTGATCGAAAGTTGTTTCAGATCATTCTCTAGTCCTCTAGAATCCTACATGGCGCATTCTGATTTCCTGACAGACCCTAGAAAAGAATATCGTTATGGTTTTTTATTTGAATATGGCTCCACAGATTATATTGCTTGGGCAAAAGGTTTGAAAAAATCTGGCTACGCTTCTGATCCAAATTATCCAAAAAAGTTAATTAGTATCATCGAGAAATATGGATTATCAAAATTTGACCAACCAATCCAACAAAACCAAAATACATTTGCTGCAAATAGAACTAATAAAAACACAAAATCTAAAGCCTCTAAAAATAGATTGGCAAAAGCGACAAAATCTAAGAGGACTAAAACGTCAAAAAAATTAGATAGAACAGAAAGGGAGACTGAATCTAAAAGAATGCCTTCTAAATATGTGTCACGATTAGCATATGACATTGAATCCATCAATAATTGTCGAATGGTCGTTGCGAAAGGAGGAGAAACGATTAGTGAGTTGTCAAAAGCAGTAGGAATATCCGAAGAAGATATTATGACAATCAATGAAATCTATGATCAATCAAGTATTATTTTGAAAAATAATGAATTCGTATACTTAGAAAAAAAGAAAAGAAGTTATCGTGGAGGTCAAGAATTCCATAAAGTAAAAGAAGGCGAAACAATGGAGTCAATAGCTCAACTTTACGGAATACGATTAAAAAGTCTGTATGCAAAAAATAGAATGCCTAAGAATAGTACTACTTTTGAGGGTGTGAAATTGAGTATAAGAAAGACAGTAGGATTGGACGAAAGACCGCAATTTATGTCGCAAGACACATCTAAAAAGCATAAATTGCTGTTTGTAAATGATGATTCTGTAAAATAAACAATAATAAATTGAAAATTTAGGTTTAAATAAAACAAAACAAAAGCAATTAGATTTTCCAAAATACTTTGCTAAAAAAAACTAAGTTTGCAAACTTTTTGGATTTACCCTAACTATCAACTCAAACTACTGAATATCAAAATTTTGAAAACCAAATTAAAATTTACCTTATTATCGCATAAGCGAAAACAGGATGATATTCGTTATTAGTCTAGCATGAAAATAACAACTGGCGAAATCGCAACAATAGTAGAAGGAACTGTGGAAGGTGATCCTGATGTGATGATTCACGGACCAAGTCCAATTGACGAAGGAAAACCAGGAACAGTAAGTTTCCTGTCAAATCCAAAATATGAGCAATTTTTGTACAGCACCAACGCATCTGCTGTCTTAGTTCATGAGGATTTCTCTCCTTTAATGAAAATTAATCCTAGCTTAATCAGAGTGAAAGATGTAGGTCTTTCAATAGCAAAGCTATTCGAGCATTTTAGTGTACGCAAAGAACAAGCGCACCATATCTCCAAAGATGCATATATAGATGAAGGTGCGATAATCTCACCAAATATCAGCGTTGGTATGTTTTCTGTCATCAGTAAGGGTGCTGAAATAGGGACTGGAAGTGTTATCCATTCGCAAGTATTTATTGGCGAAGATGTAAAACTTGGCAAGAATGTATTATTATATCCAGGTGTAAAAATCTATAATGGTTGCACTATTGGAGATAATTGTATTTTTCATAGCAATGTAGTAATCGGCTCAGAT
>CAZDTI010000497.1:0-6240 GCA_964508085.1 uncultured Saprospiraceae bacterium
CATAATACTGACTTGGTGTGACTCCGAATTCATCTTTGAAGCATTTGAAGAAATAATTTGGGCTGCTAAAGCCGGTGAGATATGAGACATTGGTGGCATTTCCTTCCTCTTCGAGTAGTAATTCTGTTGCCCGTTTCAATCGGTAAGTTCGTATAAAGTTATTAGGGGTTTTGCCGATAAGGGCCTTCAACTTTCGGGAGAGTTGGCTGCGGGAGAGAGCTACCTCCGCACCTAGTTCTTCGACACCGAAGTTTCGTTCTGCCAGATTTTTTTCTATAGCTTCGGATAACTTTAATATGAATTTTTCTTGTGCCGATGTGGATCTATTTTGTTTAGAAATTCCCCGTTTATTCCCTTCTAGGGAAATTTGTTTTCGGAGTCGTTCTGTCCGAGCCTGAAGGTTCGATAATCTCAATGCTAATTCCTGCTGGTCATAAGGCTTTGTCATGTATTCGTCTGCTCCTATGGAGAGGCCTTCTATTTTTTGTTCAAAACCTGCTCTGGCTGTTAATAGAATGATAGGAATGTGGTTGGTTCGTTCATCATTCTTGAGTTGCTCACAAACTTCGTATCCATTTTTGCCAGGCATCATAACATCACAGATGATTAAATCTGGAATAGATTCAAATGCTTTTTCTAAGCCACTATTTCCATCCGCTGCCGTGATTAAATGGTATTGGTTTTCAAATGCCTTTTGATGATGATAGCGTAAATCTTCGTTATCCTCAATCACTAAAAGAATCGGAATATCTTGTTTTGAATTTATCTTTGACTCTCCTATTTCTAATATTGGTTGATTATCTAGAGCGTTATCCTTAAAAGTCAAATCTTTCTTCGGTTCTAACAATGTTCCTACTTTTAGCGGAAGTGATATTCTGAAGGTTGTGCCACTGCCCTTTTCACTATCCACATGGATGTTTCCTTTCTGTATCTCAATCAATTCTTTCACCAATGCTAATCCTAAACCCGTTCCTTCATGCGTAAATTCTTGTGGTTGATTGACTTGATAAAAACGATCAAAAATCAAAGTGATTCCTTCTTCGGAAATACCAATACCGTTGTCCTTCACTTCAATAATGGTTTCGTTTTCTATTTGTGTCAACTCTACTGTTATTCGTCCATTTTCTGGTGTAAATTTGATGGCATTTGACAATAAATTGTAAAGAATCTTATCCATTTTATCTCTATCAAAATACAAGATAGGTCTTGGAAAGTCAGCTTGAAATACTACTGTTATTTTTTTCTTTTCTGCTAATAAAACAAAGGATTGAACCAGTTCTTTCACATAGAACTGAAAATCACCAACACTTTCTTCCAGATTCATTTCACCTGCCTCTAGAGTTGATAAATCCAAAAGTTGCTCTATCAACTGAGAAAGTCTTTGAGCATTCCGCTCCATAATATCAACTTCAATTTCTGAGAAGTTTAATTTCCTTTTCCGTTGACTTTCTTCAGTAAGATTATGAACTTGTTCTGAACTTAAAGTATTGAGAATCAAGGTAAGTGGCGTTCTGAATTCATGAGAAATATTGGCAAGGAATCGAGACTTTGCTTTGTCCAAGGCACGAAGTTCCTCTGCTTGGCTCTGAATCGTTAAGGTCCGTTTATGAACGGTTTCTTCCAACTCAGCCTGTCGTTTAATTAGGCTACGAGTTCTAATTTGTTGAACAAAATATACACCTAATAAAAAAAGCAGCCCAATTCCTACTAAGAACCAAATTTGCAAATAAAAAGGCTTCAATACTTCAATAGGAATGCTTAATTCTTGTTTAGAAAAAAGGCCATTTCCGGCTCGACCTTTTACGGTCAGTATATGGTTGCCATAAGGCAATCCGCTAACGTTGAGTGTGTTTTCTTTTCCGGCATTCCAAGTTTTTCCATCTATATCGTATACATATTGAATACTATTGGGATTGGTATAATCGAGCAATGCAAATTGAAGATTCAAATATCGATCTTCAGGTTTCATTGTTATTTTTTTCTCGATCTGAAAAGTCGACAGACGGTCTTCTTGTTCATTACGCTCCCCCGACAATAAAGTACACTCCATCAAGAGCAATGGAATGTCTGGTTGTTCATCTTTAAAACCAACAAAGTCTTTTGGATGAAAATACGTAACTCCATTCAGACTCCCGAAGTATAGGTTTCCCAAAGAATCTCGTCTATGAGCCACCCTATTGAATTCACGATGGCTAATTCCATCCTCGGGTAAATAGACCTTTACCCGCTCCGTGCTTTTTTCAAATTGCATAATCCCATTATCACTACTCATCCAGATGAAGCCATAATCATCTTCATAAACCGCCATAATATGGTTGTTCGATAAGCCATCTTTAATTGTGTAAAGTCTTTGTTGGTTATTTTCTTTATCCCAACGAATCAGACCATTAAATGACCCAATCCAGTAGATGCCTTCCTCATCCTGATACATGTGTCGAAGATCTTTGGAAGGAAGATAATTCAGAGAATCATCAGGTGCATATCTTGCAGTCAATCCCTTTTTTATATCCAATTGATATAAACCATTTACGCAAGGCACCCATATTTGCCCTTCCCTATCTTCGTAAAATTGGTAAGCCCGCCCTGTTCGTTGTATGCCCTTTTTATTTATTTCTGCTGGTTCAAGGAACTTCGGTTTTTCAGCTTCCGGATCGAGGTAAGAAATTCCGAAAAATTCACCGAGCCAAATCCGACCATTTTTATCTGTGTAATGTGTCCAAGATCTACTGTAGCTTCTGGAAGTTCTGACTGGCCAGTCTGATTCTAATCCTTCAATATGATCATCGACAAAACGAACCGATTTAAATTCAGGACGAGTATAAAAGGCTGGATCTTTATAACTAGCTCGTTTAAAAGGACTGGGCTTGAGTCCAATTTTAGTGAGGCCATAAAAACCGCCTATCCAAAGGAAATCATCTTTATATAAGGAATAATTGACTTGTTTCGCGATCAGGTCTTTGTATACATTTGAGGTGTAAACATCCGCCGGATTATCTCTATAGGTGATACTTAGCTTTCCGTCATGAAGCATAAGAAAACGATCCTCTTCCTTGTCATAAGTGATACTTGGGAAGTATGCCGTATCAATCTGAGTTGAGAATGGGAATGTTTTAGACGCTGAATCTACGTCTAATACGGTGTAAGACTGTTGTTTTAATTTATTCCAAAACAATAGCATTGCATCATTTGTTCCCCAAATCGCTTCTGCACTTTTAATATTATGAGTCGCTTTCTTGAGGTAGGTTCCGTCTGTTTGTTTGGCAAAATAATGATAAAGTCCAGATAACGTATCTTGTGAGGAAGAGCTTTGCAGCCAAAAATCCAAAGAACCTGGAACGGATCTCAAACCCCATATGCGATCAATGTCCACCTCAATTTTAGTTGCTTTTTTATCTACATCAATGCAAATTAATTCATCCGTTTTAGTTTTTACAATAAGGGTGCTATCTGCCAACATGATGACACAATCATATTCATCTCTTGAAAAAGGTGTTCGAGTTCCAAATTTTTCTTCAAAGCTTTTTATGCGTTCCGTCCTCGTGTTGAAATAGATTAATTCTTCTTCTGTAAAATCGCCCAGTAGCCAAAGATCTCCTTCATAGTCTTCCAGGATATTAGGATTTACAACACCGAAAAAATTAGACTCTGCAACCAACTTAAACCCTTTTCCATCATAACGGTTAATACCATTCCCTGTACCAACCCATAGCATACCCCGACTGTCTTTGTGGAGCCATCGGATTTGGTTGTGGGAAAGGCCGTCTTCAAGGTTATAATGGTTTACACTAATGTTGTACTCTTGTTGGCCAAAGAGTGGGAAAACCAAGTACAGCAGACAAAGAAAGAAGAAGTAGCGGAACATTATATTGAATTAAAACGAAAGATAATAAAAAAATATAATATGAATAATTAAGTTAATTCTATTTTTTTACTATCAGGCCCTCTTGTCTCATCCAAGTAAAGACAGCATAATCATCGAGTTATCACTGCAATTTGGATATTTGAAGATATAAGAGATTTAAATATTTCGAACGGTTTACAACTTAAAAAATATGTAAATCACTTGTCATATAATTCCGATACTTGGCAAAAACTTCATTTTTTTCTTTAACTTTAAAAAAAGCTATTCTTCCAAAGTAAAACTAATTTATTATGAAAAATCAAAAACACCCTTCCCTTCGCTTCTTCACAACACTTTCCTTATTACTATTTCTAACGACAAATTTTCTAATTGCGCAAGCTTTAAAGCCAAGTGATTCAGCTTCCTTATCTCAACATTTACAAGAAATAAATAAGGAATGGCAGCATTACGGAAACCACTTGACCGCTTCTGCAAATCAACTGACTTTTAGTGCTGATGAAGAGCGAATCCAATTACACCTTCAACTGGTTCATCAAATTTTGAGTTCAAAAAACACCAATCATTTGAATCAAACCCAGCGAGCAAAAAGGAGTCAGCATCTCGCTGTCTTAGTAGAGTACACACAAAAAGCGATCTTTCCGAAAAACAATTTACATCAAAGTCGCCAACCTTATTTTGTAGACCATCAAGAAAATGCCTGTGCAGTTGGTTACCTACTCCAAGAAGATGGACAAGATATTTTGGTCAATCAAATAAAATCAGAAAAGAACTACTCCTACATCGCAGACTTGGTCAAAGAATATCCTGCGATTATTGATTGGGCGAATAACAATGGTTTTACGGTGGAGGAATTGGCTTGGATTCAGCCAGGATACCCTCCCGCTCCAACCGATTGGCATCCTGTTGGAAATGATGGAGGCATTGAAGGTCAAATAAATGTTATGAAAACGAATTATGATGGCAGTTTACTCTATATGGCTGGAGATTTTACTTCAGTAGATGGTGTAAGCGCTAACAGTATAATTGCTTGGGATGGGAACAACTGGCAAACGCTTGGAGAAGGTGTTACTGGTGAAATTCATGCTTTGGATGTAACGAGTGGTGTAACCGACAGAGTCTATATCGCTGGGAATTTTGTTTTAAACAATAATACAAACCATACAAATATCGCTATTTGGGATGGGACTTCCTGGACTGGTTTGCAGGAAGGAGATATGGAAGGGACGGTCTTTGACATAAAATACCAGGGACAACTATATATTGGAGGAGATTTTCAAAAGGTCAATGGTGAGCACATGCCTTATCTGGCAAAAAAGCCTTTTAACGATACCGAATGGAATAATGAAGTTCGCCTTTACAATAGCAATAACAATACCTATGACACCATCCCGAATGCCTTTTCTGTAGACGCTCCAGTACATTCGATTACAAGAGTAGATGGAAGGTTTTTGGTTGCTGGTGAATTTACGACAACTGCACCTGGTGTAATTTCCAACAGTATAAATACACTTTCTACTAATTACTTGGCTTATTGGGGAGCTAATAACTGGGAAACCGGGTTTACTGGAGTTCACCCTCCGGTAGCTAGCGTAGAACATCTTGCCGGAAGATTATATATGGCAAGCTTTGATGAAATTCCCTACGCTGTTTCCATTTTCAATAATGGCCTTTGGGATAACTTGCACATCTTCGGATTAGACCCCGACATTACAAGTTCTCTTGTCCACGGTTTCATTGAATATAACGATTTTATTTATGCTTATGGCAACATTTCTAATCAACCAGCAATAGGGACTTATTCAAGTGGTTTCATGCATATTGGTGGTGCGCAAAATAATGGCCAATGGGAAGGAGGTGGTGCTAATTTCGATAAAACAGTAAGAGCTTGTGAAACATTCCAAGATCATGTATACTTCGCTGGGGATTTCACCACTTCAGATGGAACAAATAGCTTTAATGGTTTAGTGCATTCCTCATTAAGTCCGCTAACTAGTGTGAAAAACAACAATGAAATCCCAGTTGATATATATAGTCACGATAAACAGCTTTACGTTAAATATAACAATCTGAATCAGGAAACACAACTCAAGGTGTACACCGTTCAGGGAACCTTAGTTTGCACTTTATCCCTTGCTTCTGGTGCTGCGAATTTAACAGAGGATTTGTCCCGATTTGCAGATGGCATTTTTGTGTATGAATTGACAGATGGAGAGAGAAGAACTGCTGGAAAGTTGTCGTTATTTTGATGGGATGTAGATAAATTCATTGCTTACGATCATCCATTAAAACATGGGTCATCCCAAAAGTAGAATATACACGTATCAATAAGAGTGAATACTCACGCAGAGAGCGCAGAGGCCGCAGAGCCTGTCCGGTGC
>CAZDTI010000498.1:0-6222 GCA_964508085.1 uncultured Saprospiraceae bacterium
AATTGAGTCATGATGTCATGAATATCATTTTCATTTAGTACCATGTAGAAATCAGAACCAAAGAGGAACTTTTGTTGGAAATTTGGATTTACGATCATCAAGTCTCTGATTTCCGTAAGGGCCGTTTTATCAAAAAAAGTATAAGAAATATCCGCGAATACATTTTCATTCTGCTCCACTAATTTTAGCGTTTGGAAAACATGATTATCTGGATTGCTTTTGTTTTCAAAATAATTTTCCCAATGATCAGAGCTTCCAAAGTGAGCTATGTTTAATCTTAGTGTTGGATATTTTTTAAGTACCGGCAACCATCGACTGGGGCCATTGAAGAACGCTACATAGTCGTCCTTAGCTGATCCTTTAAAAACTTCTTCTTTTAATTCTAACTCTCCTGCCCCATTTATTTGCATGGCTTTGATGTCAACTTTATGGGAGTCTGTTTTCGTAGCGGCTCCTCCACAATGAGTTGTAATAGGTATTTGTTTTTTGTCCGCGACTTCAAAAACATCCATTAAGGTAGGATGGCTTGGGAGAAAACCAAGTGTAGGATATATTTTGAGTCCGAATACAGGATGTTTGTAATGGTTGTTTGCAAAGGCTGCTAAAAATAGTTTGTACGTTTCCTTATTGTTGGGGTCAAGCCCAATAAATGGCAGAATTGAAGCGGTGTATTTTAAGTTTTTTGCATGGTCAAAATATTGGCAAGTTTTGGTCAAGTCTTGCATTTGTCGTTCATGGTTTTCCGGTATCTCTTGTGAGATCGCGTATTCCATATTCATCGATAACATTCCAATTACAAAATGTTTTTCTTTCTGCTTTTCTTTAAAAAACGTAGAGTAATTATTTAAAAGTTTTTTGGTAATCAGTGTCGAGTTATAATAGGCTCCTACACTAAAGAAAGCAAATATTCCACTATCAGGTTCCTTGATAAATTTACCTAAGAATTTGTAGAACCAGGACTTAAAGAAACCATGAGGTACTTTAATTAATTGGAGTCGTGTGAAATTCTTAGGTACATTTTGAAAGGTAAAGCAATGGGCATGGATATCGAAAAAGAGGTTATTGCCTTTTAGCTTTTTCAGGGTTTCAGCTGATAGCCGATCTTTGAAATTAGGAGAAATGTTTTCAGCAGCTTTTAAGAAGCGTTCTTTAGGGGTAGACTGATCTTGGGTGGGGAGATGTGTTCTTCCTGACATTTTCTTTTGGTTTTGGTTTTTTGTAAAAAAGCATGGTAGCGTAAATACTATGGTCTTTTATAGACCACTTTAAATGTTATACTTCATCTAAAAATTCCAAATTACTTATGCTACAATGCTTGGTAAAGATAGAACTTTATTTCAGATGTACTTTGCCCTCATAAAGTTGTGTTCTGTTTATTCGAAAATCAAACAACAACCAAACATCAATATTATTTAAAACTTCTCTTTCCTTATTTTAATTCGCAACTAACATGTACCTCCCCACAGCAACAAGGCATTAACTATTCTGTATTCTTATTGTTATAAATATTCACAAATAAAAGTCAGCTTAACCCTATCAAGCCATTGTTGAGCGCATACTTCCTTTTTTAAACGCTGAAGGTTTTTCTTTTTCAATTTTCTTGAAGCTGTTACAGAAATACTGGTAAGAGTTAAATCCACATTTAAAAGCGATTTCCTGTAGACTTAAATTATTTTTCTGAATCAGAATTTTAGCCTGCCTTATTCTTTCCCGTAAAATATAATCAACGGGGGAATAGCCTGTACAGTGTTTAAACTTTTTGAAAAAAGTCGTTTGGCCTAAACTGGATATTTTTGCTAAATTTTGAACAGTTAATTTTTCATGGATGTTATTCTTAATATAAGATATTGCTTTTTGAACGGAATCATCTGCAACACTTTTCTCAAAGTTCATTTTCAATAACAACAAACCTTCAGTACTAAATAATCTTAGCAGCATTTCCTTAATAATTAAGGAGTCAATTAATGATTTACTTGGCACCTTACATTGAATTTGATTTTTGTACAATCGAATAAATGCCTGGCAAAGTAATTTATCATTGGAGAAGAAATATTGATTATCGGTTTCTGGAGTATGATTATACAGGAGTGACTTGCTCATTTTAGAATACAAAACCTCTTCATATACTGCATGTAAAAAGGAAGGATCCAAATCAAGAACCAAGCACTTCGTTGGATTATCAATCGAAGCATTCGGAATACTCACCTTAGTTATTTTGCCTTTCTCAGGGATAAAAAAAGTACCAGGAAAAAATTCAAACTTGAGGCTATCGGTCTCTATCGTTTTGTGCCCCGACAACATTAACGTAAAAACGTTTTGTTCAAAATAGAATTGCACATTTTTGCAAGCACAGTTCGTCTCATAAATACTGAGCTTTCCATTCTCTAAGGGATAGTCCGTTCCCCTTTCTATAAATGTTTCAACCATAATCACATTAGATTTTCTTTGAACGAAATTAAATTATTCTACACTTCTTTAAACTATCCTTTACTAAATCATGAATTACATTCTCCTAATCAAGCTAATTAAATTATAATTCATTAAAAATGTAGAATAATGTAAAAATATAACTATTGCCTGAAATAAATTGCATTATCAATTAAATATTTTAAAAAATAATGCAAATGAAGAATTATACCTTTTCAATCAACGGAAACTCCGTTTCTTCTTCTGAAACCTTTGAGGTGAAAAATCCGGCAACAGGAGCGCTATTAGGTTACGCCCCCATTTCAAGTGATGCTCAGGTAAAAGAAGCCGTTGCAGGTGCCAAAGCTGCTCAACCTGCCTGGGCCGCTAAATCTGATGAAGACCGTAAAGCCCTATTAATGCAAGTCTCCCAAGTACTCGTTGACAACACAGACTACTTAGCAAAATGGATTACTCAGGAACAAGGTAAGCCACTGGCAGGTCCTGGTTCCATGTTCGAAATGCAAGCTTGTGTCGGATGGACTCAAGTGCCTGCTTCTTTGGATTTACCTGTTGAAGTCGTATTTGAAGACGATACCCGCAGAGATGAATTACATCGTAAGCCAATTGGTGTTGTAGGCGCAATCGCTCCCTGGAACTGGCCATTAATGATTGCCATCTGGCAAATTGTTCCTGCTCTTCGCGCTGGTAATACTGTTGTTATCAAACCTTCAGAATACACCACTATTGGCACTTTAGAAATGGTGAGATTGATGAATACTGTTTTACCCGCTGGCGTTCTTAATTCTATTTCGGGCGATGGAAAAGTAGGCGCTCAACTGATAAGTAATACCGATGTAGACAAAATTATGTTTACCGGAAGTGCTGGAACTGCTCGTAAAATCATTGAAGCTTCTGGAGGTAATATGGCTCGGTTAACCTTGGAGTGCGGCGGGAATGACCCTGCGATCATTCTTCCTGGAACAGACATAAAATCAAAAGCCGGCGATTTGTTTTGGGGAGCTTTCATTAACCAAGGACAAACCTGTGCTTGCGCTAAAAGACTATATGTACACGAAGATGACTACGACACCGTCGTAGGTGCCTTGGATGCTGTTGCGGAACAGATGCCAATGGGCAATGGAATGGAAGAAGGAATTCTACTTGGCCCTATCCAGAATCAAATGCAATTTAATAAGGTCAATGATTTGGTGGAAGACGCCAAAGCAAATGGGGCAACCATCATTAGAGGCGGAAGCCCAAAGGAGGGGGCTGGCTATTTCTATCCAATCACCTTGGTCGGAGATATTGACAATGGAAGTCGGTTGGTGGATGAAGAACAATTTGGCCCAGTACTTCCAATCATTAAATACAAAACAGTGGAGGAAGCCATTCAAAAAGCAAACGATACCAGAACTGGTTTAGGTGGTTCCGTTTGGAGTGACGATTTGGAAGAAGCGGCAAAGGTGGCTGCTCGAATAGAGAGTGGAACGGTATGGATTAATCAACATGGTGCGATTCATCCGATGGTACCTTTCGGAGGCGTAAAAGATTCGGGCTATGGAGTGGAGTTTGGAATTGAAGGGTTGAAATCGGTTACGCAACCTCAGATTATTAGTATAAAAAAAGCTACTCCTGTAGAAGCCTAATAAATAAATCAATAACCATTTAATCAACAACTAAAATTTAAACAATATGAGTTACGACTATATTATTGTAGGAGCTGGTTCAGCAGGTTGTGTACTAGCAAATAGATTATCTGAAAATTCCAATAACAAAGTATTGCTCTTAGAAGCTGGGAGTCCAGATGATGACCTGAATATTCATGCTCCCGCAGGTTGGCCCGCTACTTGGCAAACGGAAAGAGATTGGGCCTATATGACCGCCCCTCAGAAGAATGCGGGAAACACTCCTCGCTATTGGCCAAGAGGAAAAACACTTGGAGGCAGTAGCAGCATCAATGGAATGATTTATATCCGTGGTCATCATACGGATTACGACAATTGGGCATACCAAGGCTGTCAAGGATGGGATTACAAAAGTGTCCTTCCCTATTTTAAAAAATCAGAAAATTTTGAGAAAGGAGCAAATGAAAACCATGGCGTCGATGGCCCTATGCACGTGACAGCCATTAAAAAACCAAGTCCAATTTCTACGGTCGCCATTGCTGCTTGTAAAGAAATGGGGATGCCAACAACAGATGATTTTAATTCAAGTATCTGGGGTGCAGGTATGAATGATCTGACGGTCACCCCTGAAGGAGAAAGATGCTCTACAGCAAAAGCATTTTTAGTGCCTGTTCTTTCTCGTGATAATTTGACCGTCCACACCAATGCCGCTGCACAAAAACTTCTTTTTGATGGAAATAAATGCATTGGCATAAGTTATAAAAAGGATGGAGAAGTCCATACCGTTAGTTCTACTAAAGAAGTCATCGTTTCTGCCGGAGCGATTGGATCACCACAATTGTTGATGCTTTCGGGAATTGGAAACGCAGAAGATTTAAAAGAACATGGAATTGAAAGTGTGATCAATTTGCCTGGCGTTGGACAAAATCTACATGATCATTTATTGGTCAGTGTCATCTTTGAAGCTAAGCAGACGATTCCCCCTCCGCAAGCTAATTTACTGGAAGCCCAATTATTTTGGAAGAGTCGGGAAGATATGATTTGTCCTGACTTACAACCTCTTTTTATGGGACTCCCTTATTATAGTCCAGGTTATGAAGGTCCTCAAAATGCATTTACCCTTTGCGCCGGATTAATTCGTCCAGTAAGTAGAGGAGAAATGAAATTAACTTCTTCCAACCCAGATGATTCGCCTTATTTAGATCCTAATTATTTGGGGGAGCAAGCGGATTATGATGCCTTATACCAAGCAGTTAAGTTATGTCAAAAGCTAGGCTATACTGATGCAATGAAAGACTGGATGAAAGAAGAAGTGTTTCCAGGTAAAGATGCTGATGATTCTGCACTAGAGGATTACATCAGAAAGTCTTGTGGAACTTATCACCATATGGTTGGAACCTGTAAAATGGGAATTGACAGCATGGCTGTAGTCGATCCTCAATTGAGGGTGCATGGCCTACAGGGGTTACGAGTAGTCGATGCCTCTATTATGCCTGCCATCACATCAGGGAATACCAACGCACCTACCATCATGATTGGTGAAAAAGCAGCAGATATGATTTTAGGTGGTTCTAAGTAAATCTTTTGGTGATCAACAATTGGAACCAGAGATTTGCCATCGCTGCCCCTAGCCCCTAAAGGGGAAATCTACCCGCACTAAATAATAGTGAACAAATGAATTCATCTAGAGCCTAAATTATTAACTAAAAAAAGAAATAATATGATTTATTTTGTAGAATATTGGAGTGTTAAACCGGAATGGAAAGCATTATCCACAGAAGAAAGAGCTGAATACATGGGACAAGTAGGTTCAGCCATTAAAGGTTTAATGGAACAAGGTGTCCAAGTATTAACCTGGTCTAGTAATCATGAAAGCACTTCTAAAAGAGCAGATTATGATTACTTTGCCATTTGGAAGATTCCCGATCAAGCTACCGCAGATGCTTTTCAGAAACTGGTAGAAGGTGCGGGCTGGTATAATTACTTTGAGCAGAAAAACCTAATGGGAAAGGAAGCAACGGCGGAAAGTGTAATCGGCGAATTGATCCAGTTAAGTACGTGAACAAAATCAGATTAAAGTAATTTCGACTAAGTACGGTTCTTGGTCATTTGTAGTGGATGGATGGGTAGATAGGTAGATAGGTAGATAGGTTTTCCTTCTTTCGCAGTTATTTACGTTTGAGGGAAG
>CAZDTI010000499.1:0-6218 GCA_964508085.1 uncultured Saprospiraceae bacterium
TAAGTGGCAAAATATTAATAAAGAAATCACCCAGAAATATCTTTTAAATTCCTATCGAGTCCTTTTAACAAGGGCAAGACAAGGAATGATTATTTTTATTCCTAAGGGTGATGATAGAGATAAAACAAGGGGTTCAGAATTTTATGAATCAACCTATAGGTATTTGAAAGAGATCGGAATAGAAGAAATTTAATCAATGATAGAGAAGAACCTAATATCGAGTTGATGTACAGATTGGAAGAACACTCTGGAAATTTAATTCCAGCGATATATTGGTGGAAATTAGTAGCTAAAAAGCAAGAGCATATCTTGAAGCAGGATTTAAAGACAAGAAAGAAAGAGGGCGCTAAAGTTAAGAATGCCGTGAAGTTTAGGGCTTAATTTACTAAGATACGTCAATCACTAAAAACAAAACATGAAAGATAAATTCAAAAAAGAAATGCAATCCGGCTACCTCTTCTAAGGCCCAACCGTCATGCTCGGCACACCCATACTAAATGGCGAAGTCATGACCGAAACCTTCGTAGAAGTACCCTTCAAAACGATGAATATAAATAGGCTAGTTATGGATTAGATGGTTTAGTAAGAAGTCATGCTTAACCATGAACTTTAAGAAATGGCTAAAAAGAAAAAATGATATACAAAGACTTAATTCTCCTTTACTTCCTTCTCACTTTCTTCGCCTGCAACCCAGCCGAAAAAACGAACAAGCCCCAATTCGAAACCGAAATCAAAAACCTAAAAACCGCCGAAGCTAAAAAAGCCTATCTAGAAAAAATATTCGAAGACGACCAAAAAGTCAGAGGACCAAAAGGATCAGAATTAATGTTGAAATACGGTAAAGATTCCAAAGAACATATGGATTATGTGAAGGCACTATGGGCAATGGATAAACGGAATCTCCTTAAAGTGGAAAAATATTTTGAAATACATGGATACCCGAAAAAGGAATTAGGAGATTTAGCCACATCGGCACCTTCGACGGTCATTCACCATGCCCAAGGATATGAAGCAAGGGAGCGAAATTTTGAAATACTTTATCAAGCCTATTTAGAAGGAGAGCTTGAGGATGGAGCGATTGCATTTTATTTGGGAAGAATGTATGAAATGGTAAATGGGAAAAGATTGGTTATAAAAGGCCCATTTCGGTCAGAGGATGAAATTAATTTGTTGATAAAGGAATTAGATTTAGAACAAAAAAAGGCGAACGTTGAAAAAATACTCTCACATCTGTGAGAGTATTTTTTCAACTATAGGATACACAATAAAATTATAAACCAGAGTAGCTATTTTGTAGTTCACTCAACTAATTAGAAACACAAAGTTAAATCAATAGTGTTTATTGATTTCGTAAATATAATTAGCTATATTTGTAACGAGTAGGGTTGAATAACTCATTATGAAATTAATAGACACAAAAACGGGGAAAGGGTTAACCGCGACTATAGAAAAGTTGATGAAATCGGAGGTAAAGAAGCTTAAAGGAAATAAGAAATTTACTTTTGACTGGAGCCTGGAACTTGAAAATAATGTTTACAAAATCACCTTACTCGAGGAAAATGAAATACTGGGCTTAGTTTCAGTCATTGACTATTCGGAAGAATTTAGACTACATATCAACCTAATCGAATCATCAAAAGCGTATAGAGGGAAAAAGAAGTTATTAGACAATATCCCAGGTTGTTTGATCGCTTTTGTATGTCAATTATCATTTGAAAAAGGATATGAAGGATTTGTTTCTTTAGTTCCTAAAACCGAATTAGTCAAATACTACAATCAAAAATATGGCTTTGAACAAATAGGAAACCAGATGGCGGTATATTATGAAATTTCAAACTTAATAATCGAAAAATATTTAGGAAATGAAAAAGTATGAAAAAATTTATAAGAAATTAAGAAAGGAAATGACAGATGAGGAAATAGCAGACTCCATGCTGATTCCAAAAGATTTAACAGAAGCAGAAAAGAAAAAATCCAATGAAGAAATAAGAGCTTTCCGATTTAAACTAATGAGGGAAAGAACTGAGGAACAAAGAATTCATTCAGAGTTGCTTAGATTTAAATTTTTATTAGAAAGCTATATAAAGAATGAACCGTATAGCGAGTCAAGAAGTTTTGGGAAGAATATAGAAGAGTACGTAAGAATACTGAACCGGACGAAAAAAAGTTTATCAGAGGATTTAGATGTTCATTATACTAGATTAAGCAGATTAATCAATGATAGAGAAGAACCTAATATCGAGTTGATGTACAGATTGGAAGAACACTCTGGAAATTTAATTCCAGCGATATATTGGTGGAAATTAGTAGCTAAAAAGCAAGAGCATATCTTGAAGCAGGATTTAAAGACAAGAAAGAAAGAGGGCGCTAAAGTTAAGAATGCCGTGAAGTTTAGGGCTTAATTTACTAAGATACGTCAATCACTAAAAACAAAACATGAAAGATAAATTCACAAAAGAAATGCAATCCGGCTACCTCTTCGAAGGCCCAACCGTAATGCTCGGTGCACCCATGCTAAACGGCGAAGTCATGACCGGAACCTTCGTAGAAGTCCCCCTTAAAACAATGAACCGCCACGGCCTGATCGCTGGAGCCACCGGTACTGGAAAAACAAAGACCTTACAAGTGTTGGCAGAGCAGCTTTCTGCGAATAGCGTTCCGGTATTATTGATGGATGTTAAAGGAGATTTATCAGGGATTGCGGTCCCTTCTGACGGACATAAGAAGATAGATGAGCGGCATGAAAAAATCGGTGTTCCCTTCGAAGCAGGGGATAGCCCGGTTGAGTTTTTGTCTTTGTCGGATGAAAAAGGCTTGCGACTTAGAGCGACGGTTACGGAATTTGGGCCGGTTTTATTTTCCAAGATTTTGGATTTGAATTCTACCCAATCTGGTATTGTATCTGTCGTTTTTAAATATTGTGACGATAACGGAATCCCATTGTTGGATTTGAAAGATATGAAGAAGGCCTTGCAGTATTTGTCTGGAGAAGGGAAGAAGGAAGTGGAGGCGGATTATGGTCGATTATCGACCGCTTCAGTGGGGGCAATCATGCGGAGGATTGTGGAACTGGAACAGCAGGGCGCAGAGCGTTTCTTTGGCGAGCGCTCTTTTGATGTCGAAGATTTACAACGCATTGATGAAAATGGAAAAGGGGTGATCTCCATCTTACGATTGACGGATTTACAGGATAGGCCGAAATTGTTTTCCACTTTTATGTTGCAACTTTTGGCGGAGGTCTATGCGACTTTCCCGGAGCAAGGAGATGCGGACCAGCCATCTTTGGTTATTTTTATAGATGAGGCACACCTTGTCTTTGATTCTGCCTCTAAGGCATTGTTACAACAAATCGAGTCCATCGTAAAGCTTATTCGATCAAAAGGAGTGGGGCTGTACTTTGTCACGCAGAACCCTACCGATGTGCCAGATGATGTACTCGGACAATTGGGAATGAAGATTCAACATTCGCTAAGGGCTTTTACCGCTAAAGATAGAAAGGCGATTAAATTGACGGCTCAAAATTATCCGCTTACCGAATATTACGATACCGAGGAGACCTTAACCAACATGGGAATCGGGGAAGCCCTGATTACCGTTTTGAATGAAAAAGGAATACCTACGCCACTCGCACACACTTTGTTACGAGCCCCACAGTCTCGGATGGATGTCTTGAAGAAGAAAGAAATAAAAGAGATTATTGCGAATTCTTCTTTGATCCATAAGTACGAAGAGGAAATTGATCGAGAGTCAGCTTATGAAATATTAGGCGGTAAAATTGAAGAAGCGCAGGAGCGGGCCGAAGAAGAAAAAGCAGCAAAGAAGAAAAAGAAGACAACTCGTCGTAGAAAATCTGAAAAGAGCATACTTGAGAAAGTAGTTAACAATACGACTACGCGGCAGATTGGGCGGACGGTGGCTAGGGAATTGACTCGTGGATTGTTGGGAGTTTTGGGGATTAAGACGACTGGGCGGCGGCGGAAGAAGAGTTCGGGGTGGTGGTAGTGGATGATACTAAATCAATGATCACGCAAAAAGGTAATTATGGATAAGGATTTCGTAAAAGATCCAGATGTAAATGCAAATTATATTGGAGATCCTGAGATTTATGAACAATTAGTGAATAATAAATATGGATGTGATGGAATTATAGATGTGGTTTTCCTGATTAATACAGATGGTAGTCTTTCAAACATAAGATGCACGGGGGCAATGGGCAAAACAAATTGTGAAATAGGACTCCAATCTTTCAGAAAGCTAAGTTTATGGGAACCTGCTATTAAAAATGGTGAAAAGGTCAAATCAAAAATGATGCTTTCTATTCATGTTTAAACTGAAAACTTGGATAAGAGGGGACTGATTAGAATTAATTATTAAAATAATCAAAAATAAATTGAACCCCCTCCAATCTCACGTGTACTAACACCAAACAACACATTGAAAAATCAAATTAGTACACATGAAAGTCAAAAAAATAGCGCTACAACTTCTCCTTTGTTGCCTTACTATCACTACGCTCTGCGCTCAAAAAGCTCAGGAAATACGTGGTGTTGCCACAGAAAAATTCCCTTTGTCCTATTATCAAGAGCAATCAAAGCTTTGGCAACAAGAAATCGCCAAAAAGCCAAGTAATAGCTATGCCTACTGGCAATGGTACAAGGCAGAAAGATCCTTTCTTATCAAAGAATCCAAAGGAGCTTGGCCAGATAACAAAAAAGAAGTTTATGGCAAATTAAAGCCTATTGTAGCTGCTGCTAAAAAGCAAGTCGGCGATTCTTTTGACTACAACTTTATGGTGCATGCTAACGCCATAGAAAAGGGAGAAACTACTAAAGAATATTTGCTAAAAGCCTATAAAGCCGATCCTGATAGGTATGAATGTTATGATAATATGATGATTCACTATGTGACCAACTTTGATTCTAAAGGTACTAAGGAAATCGCAGAGAGAATGTTGAAACACAACGTATTTTCCAATGCAAATCTAAAATGGAATTACAATGCCTTACAAACGGTGGAAAAAAATGGCATCTTTATCTCTCAAGGTGATATGGACGGTTTGCCACGCTGGGCTTTACAATACGGTGCAGGAATCAGAAGAGATGTAACGGTGATCAGTAAATGGCTACTATCAATAGATGAATATCGAAAAACTGTTTTCCTAAGATTCCAAATCCCACCCTTTGGAAAAAAAGCTGAAGACTTTGATGGTCAAACGGCTTACGTTGATGCTTTAGCGGTACACTTGATGAAGAATGCCAAACAAAAGTCTTACATGGGCTGTGGAACACCAATGTCTTTTTTTGAAAAGCACAATTTAAAGAAGGATATGTATCTCGTAGGAACGGCTTTCGCCTACTCCAAGAGTGGATTGGATAACATGAATCTTACTAAACAGAATTTTGAGGAAAAATATGATTTGGAATACCTGTTTAATAACTTTCAAACGCATCACGAAGATGAAATGGTTAAGACCTGGATGAATATTACCTATATTCCTGGTTTGATGAAAATGAAAAAGCATTATGAGGATTTGAATGAAGAGGCAAAGGTGAATTATTATTCTAAATTGATTGAACGGATTGCGGAAGAGAGTGGAAGGAAGGAGGAAATTATGTCTTGGTATTAAGTTAGATGGGTAGATGGGATGGGCTTCCTTTTAACGTCAAGAACTGCGAAAGAAGGAAAACCCATCTACCCATCTACCGATCCACCCATCCACCCTTTTATAAAAAAAAGAAATTTGAACCAACCACAAACAGACGAAAACCTCCTCAATGCCTATCTCCGTAAGAGGGATAAGGAGGCCTACGGTATTTTGTATGAAAGACACTTCCCGGCGCTGAGTAAGTACATCGCCTGGCAGATACATGACTTGGAGAAAGGAAAGGATTTGGCACAGAATATTTTTTTGAAATTATACCAAAATCCGAATAGCTTTGATACTTCAAGAAATTTCAAAGTCTGGCTTTATACGGTGGCTAAGAATAGATGGAAAAATGAACTACGAAACGAAGCGATCAGAAGTAAACACAAAGCGCTTGTTCCGATTGAAACGACTGCTTTTATAAAGGAAATTGAGGAGAAAGATGAGCGTTTGAAGAACTTGAATAAAGCTTTAGAAAAGCTATCAGAAAATCATAAAGAAGCATTTGTTTTGAAATACTCTAACGGATTGAGCATCAAAGAAATAGCAGAAGTATGCGATTGCAGTGAAGGAA